>DATGYA010000382.1:0-9803 GCA_035298405.1 Kamptonema sp.
TTGTCCAATTTCGCAATCAATACACCATCGCTAAAAGTCTTAACTTTCCTCGCATTATTCAACCGCTAAGTCTAGAACCATATCACAATAGCTATGCCTTAATCATGGAAGACTTTGGCGGAGTCTCCTTATCTACTTATCTCCAACTAGGAATAGATGCAAGTCAACCATCTAAGTCTTTACCTTCAGCAGAATTTCTCCAAATCGCCCTACAACTAACGGATACTCTTCACTATCTCTACCAGAATAGAGTTATTCATAAAGATATTAAACCCGCTAATATTCTCATAAATCCCGATACCAAACAAATTAAACTAACTGACTTTAGTATTTCTTCCCTCCTACCAAGAGAAACCCAAGAAATTCAAAATCTAAATATCTTAGAAGGAACCTTACCTTATCTATCTCCCGAACAGACAGGACGGATGAATCGAGGCATAGATTATCGCAGTGACTTTTATTCTCTGGGTGTCACCTTCTATGAATTATTGACAGGAAAGTTACCATTTATCTCAGAAGATGCAATGGAATTAGTACATTGTCATCTCGCCAAGGAGCCGCTACCCATTCATCAAATTCAGCCTCAAATCCCATTAGTTTTATCAGCAATTGTCAGTAAGCTAATGGCGAAAAATGCCGAAGATCGCTATCAGAGCGCCTTGGGATTAAAACACGATTTAGAGATGTGTTTAGCTCAGTTACAAACAATAGGTGAGATAGAAACTTTTAAACTAGGAGAGCGAGATATTAGCGATCGCTTCATTATCCCCGAAAAGCTCTACGGACGAGAAACCGAAGTAGCAACAATACTCCAAGCCTTCGATAGAGTCAGCCTTGGGGCAAGGGAAATACTGCTGGTGGCGGGTTTTTCTGGAATTGGGAAAACCGCAGTTGTTAACGAAGTGCATAAGCCAATTGTGCGACAACGCGGTTATTTTATCAAAGGCAAATACGACCAATTTAATCGGAATATTCCTTTTAGTGCTTTGATTCAAGCCTTTCAATATCTGATAAAGCAATTACTCAGTGAAAGCGATCGGCAATTGCAGCATTGGAAAAAGCAAATTCTTGCAGCATTAGGAGAAAATGGACAAGTAATTATTGATGTAATTCCAGAGTTGGAGCAAATTATTGGCAAACAGCCCCCCGCCCCAGAACTAGCGGGCAATGCTGCTCAGAATCGGTTTAACTTGCTGTTTCAAAAGTTCATTCAGCTATTTACAAAACCTGAACATCCTTTAGTAATATTTTTAGACGATCTCCAGTGGGCAGATTCTGCCTCATTAAACGTAATACAGTTATTAATGGCAGAGTCTGAAACAGGTTATTTATTATTGATTGGGGCGTATCGAGATAACGAAGTATTTGCAGCACATCCGTTGATTTTGACCTTGGATATATTAATAAAGAATCAAGTAGTTATTAATACAATTATCCTACAATCTTTAAGCCAGAAGAGTATCAACTGTTTGGTTGCCGACACTCTCAATTGCATTGAAGAAATGGCTCAACCATTAACAGCTATGGTAGCTCAGAAAACTCAGGGAAATCCTTTTTTTGCAACGCAGTTTCTCAAGGCCTTATACCAAGAGCGACTGATTACTTTTGACCAAAAATCAGGGCATTGGCAGTGTGATATTGTCCGGGTGCGAGAATCGGTGCTAACGGATGATGTGGTGGAGTTTATAGCACTACAGTTAGAGAAGTTACCATTAGCTACCCAAGATATTCTCAAGTTAGCAGCTTGCATTGGTAATCAGTTCGATCTAGCAACATTAGCAATTGTTTCAGAAAACTCAGAGGTAGAAACAGCAGCCAGGTTGTGGCGAGGGTTGCAGGAAGGGTTTGTTTTACCGCAAAGCGATGTTTATAAATTTTACGTAGAGCAAGAAAGTCTGGCTGTTATGCCTCAAAAGTCTCAGGTAGCGACCTACAGGTTTTTACACGATCGAGTTCAACAGGCAGCCTACTCTTTGATTCCCGACGATCGCAAGGTGGTGACTCATAGACGAATTGGGCAGCTACTGCTGGAGAATATTGCCCCACAGGAGCTAGAAGAGCGTATTTTTGAAATAGTGGGTTATTTAAACCACGGCATTGACAAGATTGGCGCATCGGAAGAACGGGAATATTTAGCTCGTCTCAATCTCATGGCTTGTTACAGGGCTAAAAGCGCCACAGCTTATGGCGCAGGCTATGAATATGCCCACAAGGGTTTATCCTTACTGGGCGATCGTCTCTGGCAAGAACATTACGACCTCGCCGTTGCTTTTCACGAAATTGCCGCCGAATTTGCTTACTTGTGCGGGGACTGGCAAGGGATGGATCGCTTTGTGGAAGCGGTGGTGGCAAATAGTCATAACCTCTTGGAGCGGGTTAAGGTTTATCAAATTCAAATTCAGGCCCATGCCTCTCGGAATCAACTGATGGAGGCAGTGACGATTGCCCTCGGATTCTTGCAGCAGCTAGGTATTACTTTCCCTGAGAATCCTACGGAGGTGGATATTGAAAACAGTATTAATGCTGTGGAGCAACTTATTGTCGATCGAGAAATTGAGGAATTGCTCGATCTACCCCAGATGAGCGACCCACAAAAAATTGCGATCGTCCAAACTGCCAACAGCATCATTCCCGCCACCTACCTCGGCAACCCCCGACTTTTCCCCCTAGTCGTCTGTTTATCGGTCACTCTCTCCATTCAGTATGGAAATATTCCCTCATCTGGCTATGCCTATGCTTGCTATGGTCTGATTATTTCCGCCAGCGCCTCCCCCAATGTCATTACCGGCGTTAAATTCAGTCAGCTATCTTTGAAGTTGGTGAGCAAGCTAGAGGCTAAAACTGCTAATCCAGAAGTGTTAATGATTGCAGGCTTATTTCTCTTCCACCGGACTTCCCACATTCAAGAAACACTAGGACTTCTCCAGACTGGGTATACCAGTGGCTTGGAAGTGGGAAACTATGAATTTGCTGGATACAGCGGTCACGGGTTTTGCTGTAACTCTTTTTGGTGCGGTCAAACGCTGCATACTTTGGCGAGGGAGGCTCGTGTTTACAGTCTTGGCTTAGCCCAACTCAATCAACTGACTACTGCAAATTATAGTCGGGTGTATTGGCAAGCAGTGCTGAACTTGCTGGGAATGACAGAGAATCCTGTTATTTTGTCTGGAGAAGCCTTGGAAGAGGAGAAGTTTCTATCTCAATGGCAGGCAGCTAAAGATTTTTATGGATTATTTATTTTCCATACCTATAAGCTCATGCTCTGCTATTTGTTTGGCGAGATAGAATCGGCTCAACAGCAAGCTAATGAGGGTCGAAAATATATTTTGGGAGCGACGGGTACGGTGAATATTCCCGCTTTTTATTTTTACGATTCTTTGAGTGCTTTAGCTGCGGTAGATATCTCTTCAAAGAATAGGGCAGCAGTCTTGCAGCAGGTGGAAGATAATCAGGTATCTTTGGGAAAGTGGTCTCACTATGCGCCGATGAATTATCAACATAAGGTAGATTTGGTATCAGCAGAAAAATATCGAGTTTTAGGTAGAAATTATGAAGCAGGAGATTGGTACGATCGCGCCATAGCTGGAGCCCAAGTCAACGACTATATCCAAGAAGAAGCCTTAGCCAACGAACTTGCTGCCAAGTTTTATCTCAGTTGGGGTAAAGAAAAAGTGGCCGCCGGATATATGCAAGAAGCCTACTACTGTTATGCTCGATGGGGAGCCAAAGCTAAAGTAGTTGATTTAGAAAAACGCTATCCCCAACTTCTCGCGCCCATCCTACAACAGCCTCGCGCTGCTGACTCTTTCAAGGAAACGCTAGTACGAGGAACAATCTCTTCTACCAAAACCTCTAACAGCATCTCTGAAGCACTAGATTTAGCAACTCTATTCAAAGCTTATCAAGCGATTTCTGGGGAAATTGAACTGAATAAACTTTTAACTACTCTCGTAGAAATAGTCATTGCCAACGCTGGTGCAAATAAGTGTATTTTACTACTCAAACAAGAGATTAATTTAAATTTAGTAGCTCTTGTAGAAGGTGGAAAATCACCACGATTATTACCATCAATTCCCCTCGAATCCAACCATGATGTACCGATTAGTTTGGTGAATACTGTCAAGCGAACTTTGAAACCTTTGGTACTAGCGGATGCAAGGATAAATCATCAGTTTGCTGGTGATAGTTACATTCAAAAACACCAGCCCAAAAGCATTCTTTGTAGCCCAATTTTAAATCAAGCGCAGTTAATAGGAGTTTTATACCTTGAAAATAATCTAACTATTGGAGCCTTTACCACCGAACGTATTGAAGTTTTAAATCTGATTTGCGCTCAAGCTGCTATTTCCATAGAAAATGCTCGTCTTTATCAAGCAGCACAACAAGCATTAAACGACCTCAAACAAGCCCAAATCACCATTATTCAAAGTGAAAAAATGTCAGCTTTGGGTAACTTAGTTGCGGGAGTTGCCCACGAAATTAATAACCCGGTTGGCTTTTTGACTGGCAATATTACTCCCGCCTTAAATTATATCAATGATTTGTTTGGTTTGCTCGATTTGTATCAACAAACATATCCCCAACCTGATGCTTATATTCAAGAGGAAATAGAAACTATTGAACTTGACTACATTCGGGAAGATTTACCAAAATTAATCAGTTCTATGTGGGAAGGAATAAAGCGAATTCAAGACATTAGCATTAGCCTCAGAACTTTTTCCCGTGCTGACGCAGAACATCCTATTAATTATAATATTCACGACGGTATTGATAGTACTATTATGATTCTCAAACATCGCCTCAAAGCCAATGATATTCGCCCAGAAATTCAAATTATTAAACAGTATAGCAATTTACCTCAAATTGAATGCTATGCGGGACAATTAAATCAGGTATTTATGAATATTTTGGGTAATGCTATCGATGCTTTAGAAGAAGCCAATCAAGGTCGCAGTTTTAGCGAAATTAAAGCTCATCCTAATCAAATTATTATCAATACAGAATTATCAAAGGATAGAAAAAAAGTGTTAATTCGAGTTCGAGATAATGGTATTGGTATTAGCGATGAGATCAAAAATAAGATTTTTGACCATTTGTTTACTACTAAAGGTGTGGGGAAAGGAACGGGGTTAGGATTGGCGATCGCTTATCAAATTGTAGTTGAGAAACACCAGGGGGCGATCGCGGTTAATTCTTCACCAGAAACAGGAACGGAATTTATCATCACCTTACCACTTAAAATGCTATAGCAGAAAGAAGTAAGAACTAACAAATAACCAAATAACAACTAATAACTAACAAACCACAATTCAATAATACTGATTAAGAAACTTGCGAATGTGCTGCGCGATCGCATCCGGCAACTGCTGCGGCAGATCGTGCCCCCCCCCACCGATCGCCTCCAATTGCGCTTTAGGAGCCAAAGCAGCGTAGGATTGACTCAAAGCTAAAGTTGCAGCCGTATCTTCCGAACCCTGCAAAATCAAAACAGGCACTTTCAGCCAACACAAGCGATCGTCTAATAACTCTCCTTGAATTTCCACCCGTCGGCGCTGGAACAAAAGTTTAGAACCAGTAGGTGACTTCAATAGCCCTTGCTTCAGTTGCATCAGCCTATCAACTTTGTTTTGAAATCCCAAGACTCTAGCCACGGGAGAAAGCGATCGCAACACCCCCAAAACAGCAGGCGGCAGCAACCCCAACCACCTAGCCAACTGCCAGCGCTGCCTCAAATATCCCACCTTCACCCCCTCCGGTGCCAATAAAACCAAGCCCAAAACTCGATCCGAATACTTCAGCGCATAGCTAGCTGCAATCCAGCCCCCCACAGAGTGAGCAACTAAATACACCTGGCGCAGTTTCAAAGTCTCCAAATACTCAGCCAAACACTCGACTTCTAACTCTATTGAGTAGTGAATTTTCCGAGAATCCGGTTCCGACTCACCAAACCCCAGCAAATCTGGCGCTAAGCAGTGGTGATCCCCACTTAAACTATTAATCACCCCCAGCCATTGACTACTGTCATGCCACGAGCCATGCAAAAATACCACATTAGGGCCTGAGCCAATTTCACGCCAGAAGATTTGCCCCACAGAGAGCTTGACACGGGAATTACGGAGCGATAAGTACATCCTTGTTCAATGTTGAGGCGTAAAAAACTTGACAAGTTGCCAAAAGAGCGAAGCAAAACCTCAAAGGAGATTGTACGCTAAAGGGTGACTTTACCCAAATCTAAAGGGTCACTAACGCGATCGTGGTGAGATAAAAATAACATTGGGCAATTAAATATCTATTACATTAGCGCCAGCTTAAGCCAGGATCGTTAGACCATTAAAATAGTCTTGTAACTGTCGGTCATGGTCGTGGCTGAGCTTACCTTTCGGTATCGCTGTCGGCAAAAAAGCCTGAACCTCGCTAACTTCCAGCGTGTCCTGAATTTGCATCTCACCCTGCACCTGTGCTTCCACCACCACACAAATAGAATGAATTCTCGGATCTCGATCCGGAGCCGAGTATACCCCCACCAAACGGCCAATTTTCACTAATTCTAAGCCCGTTTCCTCAGCTAATTCACGGCGGACGGCGGTGGGAATATCTTCGCCCCAATCGACCATTCCCCCTGGTAATGCCCACAGGCCATTATCGCGGCGGCGAATCAACACAATTTTACCATCAGGCAATAGAGGGATCACGCTAGTGCCGGTGATGGGGTGGCGAAAGATAATGCCTAATACTATTTGTCCGATTTGCCACAACTGACGCATTTTGACTTTGGGAAATTTTTTCAATCCTAGCATCTGGGGCGATCGCCTACGCAAAACTTACTCCACTTACTCCCCCAGTCCTTCCAAACTTCCGCAGCCTGCAATCGTCCAACCAGTGCCAGTGTTATAATTTTTTCTAATTAAAATACCTGACAAAATCTCGATATAACTTATAAATTACTTGCTAAGGTAAAGAAATGTATTGTAATTATAGATTTTTGTTAACGCTCTATGACCACCACAGTAGTCTCAGACTCGCCCCCACTACACTTATACTCCCATCCCGATGCTTACTCCTATTCCCCCAAGATGACTGTATTTTGTGACTTGGATGGCCCCATCGTTGACGTATCCGATCGCTACTACACCACCTATAAACTGGCATTAGCAGATACTCAAGCCGCTTATCAAGCTCAAGGAGTCCATCTAAACATCCAACAACTCAGCAAACAAGAGTTTTGGGGAATGAAGCGCGAACGAGTCCCCGACGCTGAAATTGCCAAGAGTTCAGGATTGCAAAGTTCGCAAATTGATGCGTTCCGGCAACAAGTAATGGAGCTCGTCAATCAGCCTGAATTGTTACACTTAGATCGGCTTCAGCCAGGAGTACAGTGGGCGATCGCACTCCTTCACTCTCGCGGCGTGCGCCTGATCTTAGTCACATTGCGCTCCCAAACTCAAGCATATCAACTATTACAAAACTACGGTCTAGCCAGACTCTTTACCTCCATTCGCGGAACTCAGGTAACAGACGCGGCATATAACAATTATGCTAACTTGAAAACCCAGCTTTTGGATGAAGTCGTAGCAGAACTCGATTCATTAATAGAATCTGCTTGGATGATTGGAGATACCGAAGCAGACATCATTGCAGGCAAAGCTTTAGGAATTCCCACAATTGCTGTTACCTGCGGCATTCGCAGCAGCCACCAACTGCAACAATTCCAACCCACCCATATCCTCAACGATCTAATCTCTACTGCTCACCACCTATTAGATTGTCGCCAACTTATTGCTAATTGCTAATTGTTAACCGTTAACCGTTAACCGTTAACAATTACAATTTTTAAGAATCCAAACTACTCGTCATCCCCCACCAGCGATTTAGGGGAAAATAGATTACCGGAGCCCAAAGGCTGCTCAGAATAGCAGAACAAAGAGCTACTCGTTGATGGTAAGTCCATATTTCTCCTAAAGTGCGTTTGTCCATCCAACTAAACTGAAAAGCCATCAGCGTCTCCGCTACCACAGCCATTCCAAACACAATCAAAGCTACCGGAATAGGATCTTTTTCAATAATTTCCGGTGGAATAGACCGCATTTTCTGCAATAGTATAGTTAGAACTGCTACCACCACTAAACTCACAGCATGAGTTGGGACAGGAGCAGTCATTCCATCCTGAAGAAACCCCAAAGCCAAGCCTCCCACAATAGCTTCCATCAGCGTGCGCTTGCGCCTAATACTCCAAGCCACCACCCAAATTAACGGCCAGTTCGGGCCAATGCCCAAAAGTTCCATCCCAGGAAAACGAGTAGGCAAAACCAAGACACAAAGAATCACAGAAACAAGCGTGATTGCCCAGTTGACAACGTCGCGAGCGCGGGGAGACATTCGAGATAAATAAATCATCAGTTTCCTTCCCTTCTTTCCTCTTTAGAAGATTGATTTTGAAGAGAATTTGTAGTTAAAGGTTGAGTTTGAGGAAATTTCATATTGGATGGTTGCTCATGGGGATAAACCACCACCCACTCCAGAGAATTAATCGGTGCGGAGAATTCAATCAAAGCTTCAGGTGCCGGACTTTTGTTCATGTCAAGCGACTCTACCCGTCCTATAGGCAACCCCGGCGGGTACAACTGACTGAAAGATGAAGTTGAGACCACATCCCCAACCTTTACATTAGGAACGTTGTCAAAAAACTCCATCACAGCGCGATTTTTCGATTCTTTCCCTTTGCCTTGTAGGAAACCCATGTGGCGACTGCGGCTAATTGCCACACCTACTCGGCTACTGGTATCGCTAATCAAAATGACTAAGCTTGTGTTAGGAGTGACATTAATAATCCGACCAACTACCCCACCAGGGCCCATAACAATAAAGCCTTTGCGGATGCCGTCTTGACTGCCTCGTCCCAAAGTTACTTGCTGCCACCAGTGGTCTGCACTCCGACCTATAATAGGAGCAGCAATTCCTTTAGTTTTTTGGGTAGAAACATAACCTAAAAGGCTTTGTAGTTTCTGATTTTGAGTTTGCAATTCCGCTAAGCGGTCTTGGAGTTCTCTGGTGCGGGCATTGAGCAGTTGCTCTTGCTCAGAGGCATTGACTTGGAATGGGCGAGTAACCCAGCCGTAAACTTCAAACAGTGCTTGACCTTGAGTTTGCCGAACTAACCAAGCGCCGCTCAAAGCTAAGCCGAGCATGGCAATTTGTAATCGTAGATCCCACCATCGACGCAGTGTGTTTTTTAGCATAATTTGAGACTTTAGATTTTAGATTTTAGATTAAAATGGGGATTTTAGATGTTAGATAGAATCTAAAAATCCTTGTATCTAAAATCCAACATAAATTTCTTAGAGATTCCGCGATCGCCCACTGAACACCCGCTCTAATTGTTTAAAATTCTCCAGCACTCGACCAGTTCCCAGAACTACGCAGGATAGTGGGTCAGCAGCAACGTGAGTGACGATACCAGTTTCGTGGCTAATGAGGGTATCCAACCCTTTCATCAGCGCTCCGCCTCCAGCTAACATGATGCCTCTGTCAATAATATCTGCGGCAAGTTCGGGAGGAGTGCGCTCTAGAGTCCTCTTGACAGCTTCTACTATTACTGAAAGCGGTTCAGACATACTTTCTCGGATTTCTGGCCCTTTGATCGAGATCGTTCGTGGCAAACCTGAAAGTAGGTGTAAACCCCGAACTTCCATAATTGCGTCGTCATTTTCTAAAGTTGGGTAGGCAGAACCGATTTGAATCTTGATGTCTTCAGCAGTTCGTTCCCCAATTACCAAGTTGTGGACTTTTTTCATGTAGAGGATAAT
>DATGYA010000383.1:0-4286 GCA_035298405.1 Kamptonema sp.
CGCCTCAATTTCTCCCAAAAAGTTACTCACCCCCGCAGGGTTATTTCACGCTTGGCTGTTGGGTGTGCTGATTTGGGGCTGTTTGGGTTGGCAAGGATATACGGTGGTAATGTTTTATTTTTTACTCGGATCGGCTGTCACCCGTGTGGGTTTGGCCCAAAAAGAAGCCGAAGGTATTGCTGAAAAGCGTTCTGGCGCTAGAGGCCCGGAAAATGTTTGGGGTTCAGCCCTTACTGCTACCCTCTGCGCTTTGGGAGTTTTAGGGATTTCTCTAGCCGGAGAAACAAGCAAGATGTCTGTTCCACAATATGCTGTGGCTTTGCTATTGTTGGGCTATGTGGCTAGTTTTAGCACTAAACTTTCTGATACTTGCGCTAGTGAAATCGGCAAAGCTTACGGTAAGCGGACATTTTTAATTACCACGCTGCAACCCGTACCCAGAGGGACTGAGGGGGCGGTGAGTTTAGAGGGGACGTTGGCGGGAGTTGTGGCTTCAGTGGCGATCGCATTTCTGGGCTGGGTCGTTGGCTTAATAGACTTGACAGGATTAGTATTTTGTGTAATTGCTGCTTTTGTTGCGACTAATATAGAGAGTGTAATTGGTGCGACGTTACAATCAAAGTTTGATTGGTTGACTAATGAAGTGGTTAATATTTTCAATACTTTGATCGGCGCGATCGTTGCTGTTTTATTAGCTTTAGCATGGAGTTATTTAACTTCACTTTAAAATCATTTTGATCGGGTTAGAGTAACTTATAACAGTCTTAATTGAGCAGAGTAACTGAAATGGCAAAAATAGAAGGATTTAGAGTAATAAATTACCGATCTCTGCGTGATATTACTATGGGCAAGCTGTGGAATACACAGAAGACAAAACCACTAACTCCAATGACAGCAGTTATCGGTAAGAATGGTGTTGGTAAAAGCACACTTTTCGATACTTTTGGCTTTCTTGCAGACTGCTTGAAAGGAGGAGTTGAGGAGGCTTGTGATTCTCGTGGACGTGGAGGTTTCGATAGAATTAGATCCCAAGGACAAGATGGTAGTATTGAGTTTCAGATTTCCTATAAAGAGGATCGTAACACTCGACCAATTACCTATGAGTTGGCAATAGATATTGACTATTATGGAAGACCTTATGTAAAACGAGAGAGACTTAGACAAGCGAGAAAAGGGCAAACCAGAGGACGACTCTTTTATTTTTTGATTTTAAATGAAGGTCAGGGTGTAGCATGGAAGGGTGAAGAGGGAGGTAAGCAATTTGATGAAGAGAAAGGAGAATCTGATTTAATTACTTTAATAGAAAAAATAGAGCGAGGTGAAACATCTGAAGAAAGTAAAGAAACTGAGTTAGTTGAACTTGACGACAAGCGAAAACTGGGGATTGCAACTTTAGGATCTCTCAAACAACACCCAAGAATTGCCGCATTTCGTAGATTTATCGAAGGATGGTATCTCAGCTACTTTACACCGGATGCGGCGCGGAGTTTACCTCTAGCTGGGCCACAAAAACATTTGAATATTCATGGAGATAATTTGGGAAATGTAGTTCAGTTTATGGAAAGAGAGCATCCCCAAAATTTTGAATCAATCCTACAAAAAATCTCTAGCAAAATTCCAGGCGTGGAAAAGATTAGCACCGAAAGAAGTTCAGACGGTAGACTTCTGCTTCGGTTCAACGATAAAGGTTTTCAAGACCCATTTTATGCTCAACAAATGTCTGATGGAACACTAAAAGTGTTTGCCTATCTCCTACTTTTAGAAGACCCTTCACCACCGCCATTTTTGTGCATTGAAGAACCAGAAAACGGACTTTACCATAAACTTTTAGAAACCCTGGCGCGAGAATTTCGAGAACACGCTACAGGTCTAAAAAGTGGCTCCCAAGTATTTGTTACAACACATCAACCCTATTTTGTAGATGCTCTTGAACCTGATGAGGTTTGGGTACTTGAAAAGGGCGAGGATGGTTTTTCGACAATCAGACGATCTAGTGAAGATCCTCTCATTAATAACCTAGTTTCTGAAGGCTTACCTCTTGGCGGATTGTGGTACAGTGACTACTTAGATAAAAGGTGAATAAATGCACTTTGAAATACTTGTTGAGGATGTTTCTGGAAAAACTGCTCTTGAAATTCTGATCCCAAAGATTATTGGCAGTGAAAAACACACATTTGAGATACATTCTTACAAAGGAATTGGACATATTCCTAAAGGTTTAAAATCTACTTCTGATGTGAAAAAAAGAATTTTGCTCGATCAACTTCCGCGACTTGTTGAAGGTTACGGCAAAACATTCTCTCAATATCCTCCTGATTACTCTGCTGTCCTGATTGTTATTTGCGATCTTGATGACCGATGTCTCAGTACCTTTCGCAAAGAACTACTTGATATTGTGGATAAGTGTAATTCTAAGCCAAAGACGCAATTTTGTATTGCGATCGAGGAAGGAGAAGCATGGTATTTAGGTGATTTGGCAGCAGTAAAGGCAGCTTATCCAAAAGCAAAGGAAACCGTCATAAATTCGTATAAGAATGATAGTATATGTGGTACGTGGGAAAAGTTAGCGGATGCAGTGTTTTCTGGTGGTTCCCGAAATTTATCCAAACAAGGTTGGCAAAAAATTGGTTTAGAAAAGACTAATTGGGCTAATAATATTCCCCCTTGTATGGACGTGGAAAATAATTTGTCCCCCAGTTTTTGCTATTTTCGAGATAAGCTTCGACAGTTAAGTGATGAGTAGTATGAAGAATAGATCGGATTTTAGGAACAGGGAAAATGCGATCGCCTGTAAGTTCTTCCAATAGATCGCTGCTTTTTTATTAGCCTTAATCTAGAGTTATTTAACTTCCGATTTGATATAATTAGATTAGGTACATTGTTCAACTCTAGCCATCATTATTCGCCAAAGCGAACAACGTACCCAAAAATCAACCCAGTTATTTCCGCTTACTAGAAGTCTTCTTCTTCGCCTCTTTCTCAACCTTCTTTGCAGCCTTCGCACCCTGAATTTTTGCTAACCTTGCCTCCTCTTTCTCCTCAGCAATCTTATCCAGATAATAGTGATAGTCTCCCAAATAAGTACGAAATTCACCATCACGAATCTCGACAATCTTGTTAGCTACCTGCGAAATAAAGTAACGGTCGTGAGATACAATAATTACCGTACCGTCATAATTTTGAATTGCCTCCTCCAACATTTCCTTAGCCGGAATATCAAGGTGATTTGTCGGTTCATCCAAAATCAGTAAACTAGCTGGACGCAATAACATTTTAGCTAACGCTAAACGTGCTTTTTCCCCTCCACTCAAAGCCCCAACTTGTTTAAATGCTGTATCACCACTGAACAGAAAACGACCTAATAAAGTGCGGACTTCTTCATTTTTCCAGTCTGGCACTTCATCATGGATAGTTTCCATCACTGTTTTATACAAATCTAAAGCTTCAGCCTGATTTTGTTCAAAGTAACCAGGAATGACATTATGGCTGCCCAAGTTCACAGTGCCACTTGTAGGTTTTTCCATCCCCATAATCATGCGTAGCAGGGTCGATTTTCCCGAACCATTAGGGCCAAGAAAAGCAATGCGATCGCCCCGTTCAATTAACAAATCCGTACCTAAAAATAGAATCTTTTCATCATAAGTATGGACTAAATCTTCGATAATTACTACTTCGCGACCGCTACGAGGTGATGGAGGAAAACGAAAATGTAAGGTTCTTAATGCGGCTGTGGGCGCTTCGATTCTTTCAATTTTATCGAGTTGTTTCTCTCGGCTTTTTGCTTGAGTGCTCCTAGTCGCACTAGCCCTAAATTTCTCAACAAATGCCTGCTGTTTTTCTAACTCTTTCTGCTGGCGTTCGTAAGCATTGAGCTGAGCGTCTGCGGCTTCTTCTTTTTGTACCAAATATGAGGAATAATTGCCCAGATATGTACTAGATACACCCCGTTCAGTTTCGACTATTTGAGTGCAAAGCCGATCCAGAAATTCGCGGTCATGGGATACTATTACCATTGGGGTAATTAACCCTTTGAGGTAAGTTTCTAACCACTCAATAGTTTCTAGATCGAGGTGGTTTGTCGGTTCGTCTAGGAGTAAGAGGTCGGGTTTTTGTAGGAGGATTTTACCTAAACTCATCCGCATTTGCCAGCCACCGCTGAAGGCGCTGACGAGGCGATCGCCATCTTCAGCTTCAAATCCCATTTCGGGCAAAATTTTCTCAATTTGTGCCTCTAAACCGTAGCCATCCAAAGCTTCATAAAGTCGCTGAAGCCGATCTAATTGATT
>DATGYA010000384.1:0-18434 GCA_035298405.1 Kamptonema sp.
GGTTTAGGCTTTGGGTTGCTGATAGTTTGAGTAGCCAGAAAAATCTTTCCTAATTAGCAGCGGGTACACCGATGGATTTTGCCACTCACCAATAATCTTTATAATAGGTGAATCTCTTTATCCAGAATCTTTGCGAATTTCTCTGGGATAACGTGGTTGACAGGGTGTTCCCATACAAACAAAACTCTCTGGCATATTCTCAAAAACGCTGCTACGGGCTGCAATTAAGGCATTAGCCCCTATTTCTACCCCAGGGCCAATAAAGCAATCTGCGGCTACCCAAACGCCGTTATCAATGGTGATAGTTGCTGTTATTAAACGGAAGGCGGGATCTTGAGGATCGTGAGTGCCGGTGCAGAGATAACTTTTTTGAGAAATAACGCAATGTTTGCCGATTTTGATGGAATCTAAGCTATAAAAAACAACATCATCGCCAATCCAACTATAATCTCCGATTTGGATTTTCCAAGGATAGGTAAAGCGGGCTGTGGGGCGAATGATGACGGCTGTGCCAATTTTAGCACCAAAGAGGCAAAGGAGCGATCGCCTCATGCCGTTGCAAGGGTGAGGAGTTAGGGGAAATGCGATCGCTTGTATTAACCACCAAAGCAAAATAAACCAACCAGGCTTTCCTCTGTCAAACCAAGATTGATCGTAGCGGCGCAAATCAACTAAAGATTCAACATCCATAGTGCTAAGTAGAAGGAAGAAGGAAGAAGGAAGAAGGAAGAAGGAAGACTGCTTATACAGCCAACTTTTTAGCCATCGGTATTTTACGTTTAATTAGGTGGATTTACTTAAGAGTTAGGGGATTTTATTTGAGATGTAGCATTAGGAATTGGCGATGGTGGCAGCTCTACTTCTACTTTCTCTAGATTAAAATCAAAGCTAGAATTTGTTTGTAAATTTTCTTTATCTGACTCTAATTTATTAATTTTTTCCTGCCTATTTAACTGACCGTCACAATACCGTAGTTCATATAATTTAGCACTAATTTGATATTCATATTGACTCAGCAGCCTTGCATAAATATAACCTGCTTTCCCATCTAAAAAACCTAGCTGAAAAACATAGAACATTAAAAATCTCAGTATTGGTTTACAGGGCAGCCAAACCCAAACTTTTTTTAGAAATCGCTTACGTTGTACGGCATCTCCGAATAAATTAGCGCCAATTGTACCGCTGTCACCTTGACCTGCGAGGATGTTGTAATAAACGCGAGCTTCCCAATTAGAGTAGCGGTTATGACGTTCTATCCAGTGAAATAAGTTGCGGAAGTCTTCATGGAGCATATCATTTTTCAAGTAACCGACTCTCCCGGCTAAAATTACGTGCTCGTGAACTTCGTTGTCGCCTGTATTAGGTACAGCTTCTGTTCCTAGATTTTCGTAACGACCTTTTTTATGTTTAAATAAGCGTAGATTCCAGTCGGGATACTTACCACCATGCCGTATCCAAGTATCTAAAAAAAAGACTTTACGGTTGAGATAGTAGCCATCGCAGTTTGGTGTTTGGATAACTTCAGCTATTTCTTCCCAAAGTTCTGGGGGAATGCGTTCGTCGCAATCGACAATTAAGACCCATTCGTTGCGGAATGGCAAATTTTCTAAAGACCAGTTTTTCTTTTTTGGCCAACAGTTATCAAAGTAGAATTGCACTATTTCTACTCCGTAACTGGTAGCAATTTCTACGGTGCGATCGCTACTTTGGGAATCCACAAGAAACACTTCATCAGCCCTGGTCAGACTATCTAGACAGGCAGGGAGATTAACTTCTTCGTCTTTTGCCGGGATAAGAACTGAAACCGGAATCTTGGATGAAGTAGAGGTCATGGTTAAGTGCTGGAACCTGAAGGCTGTAGAGTTGTGCTCGATGAAGTGCAAACTGCTCAATTGTTGCCGAAGGAAGAAGGAAGAAGTAAGAAGGAAGAAGGAAGAAGCAAAAACGCGATCGCAGTAAGGATATCACTAATTATTGACACTCCCCAGTCTAAAGAAACAGGGATTCTTGAGGATAATTTCCTAACCGTCCTAGCGGTTGCTATATTTATAGCCTACCGCCTCTGGGTCTATTTGGGGGAAATAGCATGAGTTGGATGGCTGTACTTAAGTAACCAATTTGACCATAGGCATAAACGATGTTTTCAAAGCGCTGGGCTGGCTGTGCGATGTATTTGAGGGATTTGTAGGAACCTCGTGCAAATCTTTCGCCACCTCGCCATAGTTGAGCTATTCCGGCTCGATCTGAGAGTTGTTCGCGTTGACATTCACTGATGCCTTGCCACCAACCTCGCTCTAGGAACCAGGTTTTTTTGATGCGTTCTGGTGTGACGTTGTGGGCTACGATCGCGTTGGGGAGGTAGGCAACTTGCCATCCGTACTTTAATGCTTGTTCGGTGACGTGCAATTCTTCATTAGAGAGGAGTTTTTTGCCGATGCGACCTAAGTTGGTGTTGAAGCCGCCGATTTGTTCTAGGAAGGTGCGCCGGATCGAGTAGTTTAAGCCTCTGGGGGTTAGGTTTGGTGTGGTGATGTAGAGGGGTTCATCGCCGAGGTCGTAGGCTCCTAGATTGCCTGCTAGACCCGCTGAGAGCCATTTTGGGGGCTGGAGGTCTTCTGGCCAGATTAGAGTGACTTTACCGCCGGCGATCGCTAGTTTTTGGTTGTTTTGATAGGCGGCGTGGATGATGCTAAGCCATTTTGGGCTAGCGATCGCGTCGTCGTCAAGGTAAGCTAGGATTTCTGCGCGTGCAATTCTTGCGCCTGTGTTGCGAGCTATGGAGAGGCCTGTGGTGGGTTCCCAGATGTATTGAAGGCTAGGATTAGGGAGTCTGGCTTCTATTACTTGGCGGGTGCGATCGCTCGAAGCGTTATCTACTACTAAGATTTCAAAGTCTGGGAATTCTTGGGCTAGTAAGCTGTCAATCGCTGCACCTAAGTAAGTATCTCTATTGTGAGTGCAGATAATGGCGGAAATTTGAGGGATGTTCATGGGAGAGGGGGAGATGGAGGAGATGGGGGAGATGGGGGGATGGGATGCAAATAGCAAAATAGCAATTAGCAATTAGCAATTAGCTATCATTTATTACTCTAATTTATGATTTATGAACCGTCAGATAATTTTGGTTACGGGGCCGGCGCGATCGGGTAAAAGTGAGTGGGCGGAAACTCTGGCGGCGCGATCGCGAAAGTCGGTTATTTATGTCGCTACGGCTCTGCTTGATGACGCTGATACCGAGTGGCAAGAGCGAATTGAATTACACCGAAACCGCCGTCCTGCTAGTTGGAATACTTTGGATATACCCGTTGATTTAGCGGCTACAATTGAGTTAGCAAATGAGTCGAGTTGTCTGTTGGTTGATTCGTTAGGATCTTGGGTAGCTAATATTTTAGATTTAGATGAGGTTGGGTGGAGGGAAATCTTAGATAGTTTGCTGAATAGTTTGCAGAAATCGGGAGCGGATATAATTTTTGTGGCTGAGGAAACTGGCTGGGGTGTAGTGCCAGCTTATCCTGTGGGTCGTTTGTTTCGCGATCGCCTCGGTACTGCTATTAGGGAGTTGGGCGCGATCGCAAATCCAGTTTATCTCGTTGTTGGCGGCCATGTCTTGAATTTGAGTCTCCTGGGTTCACCGCTACTAGCAAATATAAATAACCAGACTGAGCTTTAAAGCTTTATAATAACTATAGGTTTGGGGATCGATATGCCAACGCAGAAAAGCTATTCTAGAAACTAGACACAACTCTCAACAGGACTTAAATTTTATTTTCCCAATATTCCAATATAAAGAGGTGATTACGTAAAGTCGATCGGCCAATTGTTAGATGAATTTTCTAGCATAAATCTGTCTACAGAAGGAAGAAAAAATTTAGAACACATTTACAATAAGTATGTAGTAGCTTTGAATTGAGGGAGGCATAGATTTTAAGCAATTACAAGAATTATTTGGGATTTACGCATCGGCAAAAAATGTTTGAGATTGCTTCTTCTTACTCATAATAAAAGATGCAGTGTGCGTAAGTTAGCAATTAGCAGATTTTTAAGAACGTTTAATTGTCAAAAAATATGGCATCACAGGATCAAGTTAGACAATATCTGGCGTACTGGTTTCAGTTAGGTAAAAAAGTTTTAATTCGCAATGGTGGCGAAGCGCTGCTGCCTAAATCGGTGATTTGCGGCGATCGCTATAGCAATGAATTTGAAGAGTGCTGGCAGAAAATTATTGCCCCCGAATCTGGAGACTGCTGCTTAGAGGGTACCAACGAAACGATCGCACAACTGTTAACTCCCGCTTGGGAAATCGATCCTTGCGCTCGCTGTGCAATGCCAATACCCCTCCGCCGCCAGGGAATGCCGCCGGAGTGCTGTCCCTGCTTTGATTTGCCGAATTGGCCGAACAATGAAATACCCAAACCGCGATCGCCTATCAGCAATCAAACTCAGCTTTTAAATATTCACAATCGTTTGCTTAACAAGGGTAGTGGGGAATAGCACGGGAAGAAGGAAACAAATTGTTACAATATATTAAACTGCCTGCAAGGTCTAAGATTTTATGGATGTCAAGACGGTATCGCCTGCTTTCCCAGAGGTTGATTCAGATTCAGGGACTCATACTGCACAGACTAATGGCTCATGGGTAGAAACAGCCCCAATTCTCCCCGTAGAAGTAGAGCTAGAGCCAATTCCTGCTGATTCCGAAAAGCTGAAATCGGCGAAAGATATAGCGGCTGAGACGGAAACGGAGGCTATTTGCTATAACCCAAGTGCGATCGCGGCATACTATCGCGATCGCCCTCTGCAAGTTTGGAAGCGCTTCTTGAGCGTGATCTGGACATTTCTCGGCTTTGCTTTCAGTTTATGGCGAGACAAACAAACCAATCGCGTCACTCAAAATGAGCAACGGCGAGCCATTCGCCTGCGAGAAATTCTCAGCAAACTTGGCCCGGCTTTCATCAAAATTGGACAAGCTTTATCAACTAGACCTGACGTAGTTCCGCCCTTTTATTTAGAGGAATTGGCAAAATTGCAAGACCAATTGCCACCATTTCCTAACGAAGTAGCTTATCAATTTATAGAAGAAGAATTAGGTGCACCGCCCGATCAAATTTATGCAGAAATTACCGCCAATCCCATCGCGGCAGCTTCTCTAGGACAAGTTTACAAAGGCAAGCTCAAAACAGGCGAAACAGTAGCAATCAAGGTGCAACGCCCTGGCTTAGCAGAGGGCATCAGTTTGGATATATATATTCTGCGATCGCTGGCAGTTTGGGCGCACAATACTTTCAAATTCATCCGCAGCGACCTAGTAGGAATTATGGATGAGTTTGGGGAACGCCTCTATGAAGAAATGGACTACAACCATGAAGGTCGCAATGCTGAAAAATTTGCCAACCTTTACGGTCACATCAAGGATATTTACGTCCCCAAAATCTATTGGGAACAGACAGGTCGCCGCGTTTTGACAATGGAGTGGATTACAGGCACTAAACTTACCGATTTAGAAGCCGTCCGCGCCCAAGGAATTGATGCCCCGTACTTAATAGAAGTGGGAGTTCAATGTTCTCTCAGGCAACTGTTAGAACACGGATTTTTTCACGCCGATCCGCATCCGGGAAATTTATTAGCAACTCCTGAAGGTCAGTTGGCTTACTTGGATTTCGGGATGATGAGCGAAGTGAAACCTTATCAGCGATACGGCTTGCTAGAAGCAGTAGTGCATTTGGTTAACCGCGATTTTGAAGGTTTAGCCAAAGACTACGTGAAGTTAGAATTTTTAACTCCCGATACTGACTTAACACCGATTATTCCAGCGTTGGCGAATGTATTTAACAATGCCTTGGGTGCAAGTGTTGCAGAACTAAATTTCAAAAGTATTACCGATCAATTGTCGGCTTTGATGTACGACTATCCTTTTCGAGTGCCAGCTTACTATGCTTTGATTATCCGTTCGCTGGTGACTTTGGAGGGGATTGCAATCAATGTAGATCCGAATTTTAAAGTGCTGAGTAAGGCCTACCCTTATGTGGCGAAACGGTTGCTGAGCGATCCAGCTCCAGAGTTAAGGGCATCGCTGCGAGATTTGCTGTTTAAAGAAGGGAGTTTTCGCTGGAATCGCTTGGAAAATTTGCTCAAAAATGCTAGTAATAGCGATGATTATGATATTAGCAAGGTATTGAATCAGGCGCTAGATTTTTTGTTTTCGGAGCGAGGAGATTTTATTCGCGATCGCATTGTTGATGAACTGGTTAAAAGTTTAGATGTAATTTCTCGCAATGCTTTGGGTAATGCTAAAGCTGTGGTGGGTGAATGGTTTGGCGTGAAGACTAATCCAACTGTAGTAACGCCAAAGGAACAACAGAGTTTAGAACATATTCAACGGATTTGGGCAATACTCCAAAGTACGCCTGGTTTTGACGGGATGAAGGTATTAGAATCAGTGCCGCAGTTGTTGCTTAAGCCGCAATTGCAACAAATGGGACAGCAAGTAGCGGGGCGTTTAGCTCAAAGAGCGATCGCGCGTTTAATTCGCGACTTTTTGTTGGCAGGAGAAAAGCCAGTTTTTGAGGAGAATGGACATCAGCCGCCGTTATCTTTACCGGCTGCTAAATAATGCGGGACTTACGCACTGGGAATTCAATAAATATCTCATAGCTCGTCTTTTTCTTCTAATACACACTCGTCTTTAATCTCCTAAGTTGACCATTCAATGTTGAACGATCTAGTTTTTAGCGACATAGGATTTTTGAGGGAGGCTTATTGCTGGTTTCGGATCGCAAGGATAAAGTCATCGTCTAAAACAAAGCGATTCACCATTAAAATAAAGCAAAACTCAAGGCTATACTAACGCTAATAACTGCTATTGATAAGCAGAGGATGAAGGCAAGATTTAGATTCACTCCTCTGTCGGCTAAAACTTCCACCCATCTAACATTTCCCAGCCCTAATCCTAAACCAGAACAAGCACCCATAACAGCACAAATAACTGCATCTTCAAAGGTAGCACTACCTTCTGATGGATCTTCCAAAGGATCTCCTAAAACACCTGCTTCGGCTGAGGCTAAACCGACAGCAGAACCCAACCATATAGACACCGATACAGCAAACACAGCCAACTTAGCTTTATTTATCCAATTGGTTTCAATCTTGGTCAAAATGAAAGCTGACGCGAACGCAACAGCGAGAGCAGAATAATAGCTAAAAGTCCACGCTAGGGGAATTTTGTAACCACCAGTCAAATTGACGACTACTCTAAAGAAGAGAGAAGCCAGTGGAATTCCTAATGTAAAGATGAAAGCGATACAACTCATAAGCGTACAGATACCTCTAATTTAGAACTTACTTGTAGGGTGCGTCAGTCTAACATTTGAGTGAGAAAATAAGGGTTTTGGTTGCTGACGCACCCTACTAATTAAGGCTAAAATTGAGAACTGCGATATCAACTACTCCCGCCAGCGGAATCAGCACTTGCACAGTACCAATCACCCCAGCAATAGCTCCCCCCTTACCTCCCTTAAGCAGGGGAGAATCAGCAACTAGGGTGCGTCAGCTAGAACACTTACGCTTAAACTGGAAACACTTCGGACTGACGCACCCTACAATCTATTTTAAATGTTCAACAATTTCGCGGGAGTAGTCTACCAAGTCGCGATCGCCTGCCCCCGTATTTCTACTCAGTCGCGCGATCGCCACCCCACTAGCAGTACCATCAACTCAAGACATCTGTTCAAAATCAAAAAAAGTAAAGATGAGTAAAGCAGTGTCACCCACTGTCACTCAGACAGTTAAACTCATCACAACCGCAAGTTTGGGGGACTTCTAACCAGATGGATCGATCAGATAGTCAAAGCCGAATTATTGAATATTTGCGGATTGAGCCCATTAGTCACAGTCAGATTCATACTTTCCAAATAGCTATTCCAGAGTCTCAACGGGGAGAAATTCCTCAACACCGACGCGAAGCTCTCAGGAGAAGCCTGATTGAGCTAGGCAGCAACTTGATGCCGCTGCTAGTTCGCCGCACTGAAGCCTACAGCAACGAAGAAGAATATGAAGTTGTTTGGGGTGCAGATTGGTGTATTGTTGCCAAAGAACTCAGCATAGAGTATTTGTGGGCTTGGGTTTTTGAGATGACTGATGAGGAAGCCGCTGTTGCTAAAGCTGAGATGGAGCAATTAGCTGCCGCTCCCACTAACGAAACAATACAGCTTAAGACTTGGCTGCAACAAATTGAGGTATCATTTCAGGAACAAGTAGAAAGTCTTACAAAGAAGATAGACCGATCGGTTAAGAAAAATGAAGACTTCCTCAAAAAGCAAGTTAAGGCTCTGGTAGAGCAAAATTTTGAAAATGACCAAATAGAACAGATTAAAAATCTGCTCGCCAATCTTGAAAAAATATTTAACGAGAAGGTAGATAACTTGGCTAAAAAAATTGAAGGAACTGGCAATACTACTCCCTCCGCCTCCTTGGTGGTGTCTGATGTCAATTTTGAAAGTGCTCTGAGACAATTAGAAGAACTGGAAAAACTAATTGAGAGTAGACTTGAGCGAACTGTCCAAGGGATTAATCAGTATGTTTCGTCATCAATTAAAGGCATTGAAGACGATCTTAAAAATCAAATCGCATTAATTCGCAGCCAACTCCAAATAACTCCCAAACCTTTGTCAAACCAGGAGTCAGAATCGCAGCCAAAACCAAAGTCAAGGTCAAGATCCCAGCCGAAGTCGGAGCCAAAAAGCCAGTCACAAGCTCAGCCGAAGTTACAGCCGCAACAGGAGGATTACGAAAATCTTTCGCTCAGGAAGCTGAAGGCGATCGGTAAAGAGCAAAAACTGCGCGGCTACGCACGTATGAAAAAACCAGAAATTCTGGCAGCTCTTAAAAAAGTTGATGGTAAATAAATCTGGTTAACAGTTAACAGTTAACAGTTAACAGTTAACAGTAATTCAAATGAGCAATCCTATCTATTCTGGTATCATTCTCAGCAACCGCTACCGTATTGTTCGGGAGTTGGGACATGGCGGCTTTGGACGTACTTATTTGTCGGAAGATACTTACAGATTCAATGAACTCTGTGTTTTGAAAGAATTTGCCCCTCAAGTGCAAGGTAGTTATGCTTTGCAAAAATCTCAGGAATTATTCGAGCGGGAAGCAGGTGTTCTCTACCAACTGCAACATCCTCAAATTCCTCGTTTCCGAGAGCTATTTCGGGTGACTCTTGATAACCAGGGTTATATATTTTTGGTGCAAGACTATGTAGAAGGGCAAAACTACCGCATTCTGCTAGAAGATCGCAAGCGTCAGGGGTTACGGTTTAGCGAGGTTGAATGTACGTCAATGCTGGTCAAAATACTGCCAGTGCTGGAGTATATTCACTCTCTTGGGGTGATTCACCGAGACATTTCTCCTGATAATTTGATCCTGCGGATTTCTGATGGGTTGCCGGTTCTGATTGACTTCGGCGGTGTTAAACAAGTGGCAGCAACGGTTGAGTCTCAGTATGGTCAACAAAATGGTGCGGCGATCGCGGCGACGCGATTAGGTAAAGTGGGTTATGCTCCTGACGAACAAATGCAGATGGGAATCGTTTATCCGCACAGCGATTTGTACGCTTTGGCGGCAACGGTTTTGGTGTTGCTGACGGGTAAGGAACCGCAACAGCTTATTGATGGTTATACGCTTACCTGGAACTGGCGGCGGGAATGTTCGCTGTCGCCGACTTTGGGAGCGGTTTTGGATAAGATGCTGGCTCACCGAATTAGCGATCGCTACCAGGGAGCTCGCGAGGTGCTGCAAGCTCTTAGTGGTAATATGCCTGCACCTCTTCCCCAACCTAATTTACCCTCTACTCAGCCACCTCCCGACTTGAATCTCGACACTCAAGCAGTTTCGCCGCCTCGTATATCTCAACCTCAAACTCGCGGTAAATCATCCGCCTTACCTGCGGCAGTTTTGGTGTTACTCACGATCGTGGGCATGGGTGGAGTTGGTTGGTTTGCAGGTAATTATTGGTTAAAGCACTTTTCGCATTCAAAGAAGATCGTAGAAGTAGAATTGCCATCGGAACAAGGACGGCAAGATGCTCTGCGCGATCGCCTGCAAAATTTAAGCATAGATGGCAACTTTTTTGTCAGCTTTGTAGATGAGAGTTTCTATGCTAAATATCCCGAATTAGAGGGAAAGCCTTTGAGAAAAGATGCCGCCGATCGAGAGTGGCGCGATCGCTGGTATCAGATGGCTGATAAGTTGCTTAATAAGCTGGAAAGGATTAGCGATGAGTCTCGCAAAAGGCTGGGAAGTTATGATACTTCTGACATTAATACTTGGAAAATTGAAGTTAATAAGTTAAACTTGAGTAGTCGCGCTCTCTATGACCTCGCTGACGCTCAATTCTTTTATTTGTTTCCAGATCAGCCGCGCGATCGCAACTTGATTGATTTACCCATTGGTCAAGTTTGGCAGGCAGTTACTACAGATAAACTCAAAGCTTTACAAGCTGGAACCGCTTTAGAGCAGATTCAATTTGCCTCCAAATCTTCTAGTAAAAAAATTAGCGGTAATCTGAAACCGGGACAAGGAAAAGCTTACATTGCTCGACTGAAAAAAGGTCAAACTCTGCGGCTGAATCTGGAAGCTCCCTCTAAAACAACTTTGTTATCAATTTATACTCCTGGCAATACCCAAAAGTCGCGAGCTTTATTAGAAGATTCACCACAACTAACTTTTTCTGAGCGATTAGACGATTTTGGTTACTATGAATTTGTCATAGTTTCACAAGTCGCTGAATCTATTTCGTACAATCTAACTTGGGTTACAGAATAATCATTTTTGTTAACGGTTAACTGTTAACTGTTAACTATAGGGGCGGGTTCGCCTAAATCTAAATGCACCAAACCCAGATATCTATAAATCCGCCCTCCCCACTCTTGCCAAAATAAACAACATTGATTAATAATAAGAATACATAGATCGGCTTAATTTACAGGTGAACAGAAGTCTATGCTGAAATTCGTGATTGTAAGCCTAGTGGCTTTGGAGTTAATATTATTGACTGCCTTGGCACTACCTCCAGCAAATGCGACTGTCAGTAAGCCAGAAATTTACACTTGGAACTTTGCCTCTGTAGGCAGCAAAGAACTTGTCTGCAAGAAAGTTATTCTGGCTCCAGGAAACCGCGAACTTCCCCCATCATCCCCAATGCAAGCTGTAAATATCAACTCTATAGTTGTAGATGCCAGCTATTGCGCTAATGCGGCTAAACCTATTTTGAAAGATAGTTAATCGGATCGCGGTTCTGTCTAGTTTTAGAATAGCATAGCTAGCGGCGATAGGGTTTGAGTGAAGCGATCGCCATCATTACCCATTACTAATTCGCTAGCTTATGCTGCTTCAACTAGATTTGAGTTCGCCCATTTAAGGCGAATCAGGAAGGCAATATATCACCGAATTCAACAGGCAGGGAAAAGTACCAAATCTTGTACCACGCAAATTTGCTCTCTTCAAATCAGTCTTTTCTCGTAAAGCCAAATCTATATTCGTACCGCCCAATTGACTTTGAGGAAGCCTTGCTTGCGACAAATCTGCATCCTTTAAATTTGTATCCCGCAGATCGGCATAAGTCAAATCAGCCCCACTTAAATTAGCTCTTTCCAAATCCACTCTAAACAAAAAAGCCCTTCTCATATCCGTATTTGACAAATTAGCTCCACCCAGAAAAGACTCGCTCAAATTTGCGGTATACAATTTAGCATTTTGGAGATTAGCTCTTGTTAAATTTGCTCTTCCCAAAAAAGCATTTGATAAATCTGCACCTTGTAAGTTGGCAGCACCCAGTTTAGCCCCGGATAAATCAGCGTTAAATAAGTTAGCATTGGATAAGTTAGCGTCCCTCAAATCAGCTCCCATCAAGTTAGCCTCATAGAGATTTGCTCCACTTAAATCAGCTCCTCTCAAGTCAGCTTCAAATAAGTTCGCTTTGAACAAATTAGCATTCCTTAAGTCGCAGCCAACACAACTCTTATTTTCCAGCACTAGCCTAACGTGCTCTGGATTTTCAGCCCGGACAGGAGTTGCCAAAAGTGGTGCAATAATCGTTGCGATCGCCCATATTTTAAGTTTCATCACCCTCACCTCATTAAACTACCAAATTTCACTCAAGTCTAACACAAATCCCGGTAACACAGGCTCACCGCTGACCGTAGCCGGATTGTCCAAACATTCCTCTGGAACTTCGGGACGATAAATATAAATTTTTCGTGGTTTTCTGTCAATCAAAAAACCCAGTTTTACTCCTTCCTCCATATACTCCTGCATCTTTTCTTTAAGTGATTTTAAACTATCGCTAGGCGACTTTAGTTCAATCACAAAATCAGGACAGATCGGAGCAAATTTCTCTCGCTCTTCTGGCGATAAAGCATTCCACCTTTCTAACTTAATCCAAGAAACATCCGGTGAAAGAGTTTGTCCCGAAGAGAATGTAAATCCCGTACTGGAGTCAAATGTGATCCCAGTTTTGTCTTTTTTTGCCCACAGCGTCACCTGAAAAAATATATCACCATTGCGGTTTCCTGTTTCCGAACCAGTGGGAGGCATAATTATTACTTCACCTGTTTTAGTACGTTCAATGCGTAAGTCCCGATTAATTTGACAAAAATCAAAAAATTGGTCATCGCTCATCGGCACAGTTGAGGGCATTTTTAAAATTAAAGGAGATAAAACCATAGTTCAGTTCCTCTCAATAACAGAATGCTGCAATTAAACTACCAAATTTCACTCAAGTCTAACACAAATCCCGGCAACACAGGCTCACCGCTGACCGTAGCCGGATTATCTAAACATTCCTCTGGAACTTCAGTTAGTCATCTGAAAAGTTGCAGGCATTTTCACAACTAAAGTTGATAAAGTCATAGTTTATTCCCTCCAAATAATAGGGCGGGCAATGCCCGCCCCAGCTCAGAAATTAAGCGTCGTCTAACGCAGCAATTCCCGGTAAATTCTTACCTTCCAGCAACTCCAAACTTGCACCACCACCAGTTGAAATGTGGCTCATTTGTTCGCCCAAATTCAACATTTCTACAGCCGCAACCGAGTCGCCACCGCCGATAATAGTGCTAGTTCCAGTTTTAGTTAAATCGGCAAGAGAGCGCGCGATCGCTTCCGTTCCCGCTGCAAACTTCTCCATCTCAAACACGCCCATCGGCCCGTTCCAGATTACCGTTTTGCAATCAGCCAAAGCAGCTTGGAAAGTCTTAACTGAATCCGGCCCAATGTCCAAACCCATCCAACCGTCCGGAATCGCCTCAACGCTAACAGTTTGGGTATTAGCATCAGCAGCAAACTTATCAGCAACTACCACATCAGTAGGTAACAGAAAAGTAACACCGCGCTCTTTCGCCTTAGCTTCCAAAGACTTTGCTAATTCTAGCTTGTCATCTTCTACCAGAGACTTACCAACGTTCAACCCGCGAGCCTTGTAAAAAGTGAAAACCATACCGCCGCCTAAGATCAACTTGTCACATTTTTCTAGCAGCTTTTCAATCACGCCAATCTTGCTCGAAACCTTAGAACCGCCGATAATAGCAGCCAAAGGACGTTGAGGATTTTCGATCGCGCCTTGCAGGTATTCGAGCTCTTTCTCAATCAACTTTCCAGCTACCGAAGGACTGAGGAATTTAGTCACCCCTTCTGTAGAAGCATGAGCCCGGTGAGCAGTGCCAAAAGCATCATTCACGTACAAATCCGCAACTGAAGCTAATTTTTTAGCAAATTCGGGGTCATTTGCCTCTTCTTCTGGATAGAAGCGGACATTTTCCAGCAAAATCACATCGCCATTTTGCATTGCACCCACCACCGCATCGACTTCCTCACCGATGCAGTCGCTAGGCTTTTTAACCTCTTTTCCCAGCAATTCCGAGAGACGCACAGCCACAGGCGTTAAGCGTAGCTTCTCAGTCACGCCCTTGGGACGGCCGAAGTGGCTGCACAGGATCACCTTCGCTCCCTTAGAAGTTAAATCCTCAATCGTCGGCAGAGCAGCCCGGATGCGGGTATCATCTGTGATATTGCCGTTGTCGAGCGGCACATTAAAATCCGCCCGCACGAGTACCCGCTTGCCGGATAAATCTGATGCCGATAAATTTGCTAGAGTCTTTTTTGTCACAGGATCACCCTCCCTTAAGTGTGTTTTTGTCTAACTTCCTTTGAATCAGGCCGGCGCGGGTAACTCGCACTTGGGCCCCTGGCGCGAGGAATCGCACCAAAGTCAAAACACAGACGGATGGAGTAAACTCCACTGACTGGTTCAACGTAAACATTTTATCGAAGTCCGCGTCCCGGAGATGCGACCTATGTTTAAGACTGTTCTATTTCCTGTCGATCAAAGCCGAGAAGCCCGCGAAGCTGCTGAAATGGTTGCTCACATTGTGAAAAACTACAGCTCTCGCCTCATCATCCTGTCGGTGTTGGAAACTTCCCCACCGGAGGGCGAAACGCCGCCACCAGAGAAGATGACTTCTCCAGATGCAGTGGCCCAACTACTTAAGAGCGCCCAATCTATGTTTGCACAACAGGGGATCGAAGCCGAAACTATCGAGCGCGAAGGCAAACCTGCTTTTACGATCTGCGATGTGGCGGACGAGATTGGGGCGGATTTAATCGTTATGGGCTGTCGGGGAGTTGGTTTAACCGAAGAGGGGGCGGCAGATAGCGTCACCAATCGTGTAATTAACTTGGCTCCTTGTCCAATTTTGATTGTTCCCTAGTGTTGTTAATGGTTAGTTGTTAGTTGTTAATGGTTAGTTGTTAATGTGGTTAGTTGTTAGCACAATAAGGACACAGCAATGCTGTGTCCCTAGCCATTATCTGTACTTAACTTACCTAAAAAGTCCTGTATATATCTCCAGGCAATTAACAACTAACAACGAACAACTAACAACTAACAACTAACAACTAACAACTAACAACTAACAACTAACAATTAACAATTTATTATGAAAATTCAATGGTATCCCGGTCACATCGCTAAGGCTGAGCGGAAACTGAAAGAACAGCTAAAGCGGGTGGATGTAGTGTTGGAAGTCCGAGATGCCAGAATTCCTTTGGCTACTCATCATCCTCAAATACCGATTTGGGTGGGTGAGAAGGCGCGAGTTTTGGTAATTAACCGGATGGATATGATTTCGCCGCGAGTGCGAAAATTGTGGACAGAATGGTTTGAGGCCCAGGGAGAGACTCCTTATTTTACTAATGCTCAGCATGGTCAAAGTGTGGAGGCGGTGGCGGTGGCGGCGCGGGAGGCTGGGGTGAAGTTGAATCAGCGGCGGCGCGATCGCGGTATGCTTCCTCGTGCAGTCCGTGCAGTAGTCATTGGCTTTCCCAATGTCGGCAAATCCGCTTTGATTAATCGGCTATTAGGGCGGCGGGTGGTGGATAGCGCTCGCAGAGCTGGGGTAACGCGCAGCCTGCAATGGATTCGCATTTCTGAGGAAATTGAATTACTAGACGCTCCAGGGGTAATTCCCACTAGAATTGAGAATCAAGAGGATGCTGAGAAATTAGCTATTTGCGAAGATATTGGCGAGGCTGCTTACGACAATCAGGGTATAGCTGCATCTATGGTAGACCTACTTACATATCTTGAGGCTACCAGCGACGGTTTGGTATCGGCATCTGGGTTAAAATCTCGCTATGAATTAGACCCGACATCTGTTAACGGTGAAAGCTATTTGCATGAGGTAGCAAAACTGCGTTATAAGGGAGATGTCGAGCGTGCGGCACGGAAAATGTTAAATGATTTTAGGACTGGTTTGTTAGGTCAGGTTGCTTTGGAATTGCCGCCAAATTGAATTACTAAATTGCTAATTACTAAATTGCTAATTACTAATTACTAATTACTAAATTGCTAATTGCTAATTGCTAATTTAAGAGCAGTACCTACCAATTCAAAGCTGCTGAATTTGATATTATGGATGATCTCACACTAAAACTGCAAGTAGATGGTCAAATAGAAAAAACAGTGGCGGTAGTGCGCGATGATTTTATTGTTGGTCGCTTGCCAGAATGCGATTTGCAAGTGCCTTTTGCAGATGTTTCTCGCCGCCACACCCGTTTCTACAAAACAGCTTCTGGTGAGTGGTTAGTAGAAGATATGGGCAGTAAAAATGGTACTCGCTTGAATGATGTCCAAATTACTTACCCTCAAAAACTCAATCAAGGTGACAATGTAAATTTAGGACATAATATTAGCATAATTGTGGTTTTAGACAGCCGCCCCCAACCACAGCCGCCAGAAATAGGATTTGGGGAAGGAATGACTATTCAGGTTAAGGCTAAAGAATTACAAGAACAGTGGATAGAACCAGATACAAAAATTGAAAATATCAGCAATTATAGACAGGCTATCGATCGGCTAAAATATTTGGTGGATATTGCTAAATTTCTGAATAGTGCTGAATCTATAGAAGCAATTTTCTCTCAGGTGCAAGAAGTTGTCTTCCGCGACAATAAAAATATTGAACGATTAGCACTGTTAATTGATGTTACTGGTACTGGTAAACTCGAAGTAGTTAATGCGGCGGCTAAAACACTTGCTGAACAGGAAGATATGCCAACTGATGGCAGTTGGATCAGCCGTACAATTTGTCAAAAGGTATTTGCTGAACAAGTGGCTATTAAAACGGCTGATGCTCAGATGGACGAGCGTTTTGAAGAAGAGATGAGTATTATTGTTAAAGGAATTCGCAGCGCGATCGCGGTTCCTCTATGGAATGAGAATAAAGTGTTCGGCGTACTTTATGGACACGCTCAATTATCTTCTGAAGAGTGGCAAAGGGGAGGTGATGAAGACATCAGCTTTTTTTCGGCTTTAGGAAATTTGGTGGCTTCTAGCGTGCAGCGGTGGCTGTTAGCGCAAAAACTTAGAAGCGAAGAAACAATGCGGCAAAGATTAGAACGATATCACTCTCCCGCAGTCGTGCAGCAGTTAATAGCTGCTTCCGCACTTGTAGACGATCGCCTCCCACCTGTCGAGCGCGAAATTAGCATTTTGTTTGCTGATATTGTGGGATTTACTGCTATGTCTGAACGCTTAAGTCCGGCAGAAGTTGCCCAATTACTTAATAATTTTTTTGAGGAAATGTTGCGGGAAGTGTTTGCCGCTGGCGGCACTTTGGATAAGTTTATTGGAGATTGCATTATGGCATTTTTTGGAGCTCCTGAACCTCAGTTCGATCATGCTGAACGTGCTGTCGAAGCTGCTGTAGGAATGCTAGAACGTTTAGATGAACTTAATGCTAACCAGAGTTTAGGTGAACCTTTGCAACTGCGGATTTCTATTAATAGTGGTAAGGCTGTAGTTGGCGATGTCGGTAGTCTCAAAAGAGTGGATTATACGGTTTTGGGTTCAACAATTAATCTGGCATCGCGCATGGAAAAAGTTTGTCCTCCTGGGGAATGCGTGGTGAGTGAATATACTTATGCTATGTTGAGATCGTCGGAAGGTTTTGAATCGATTGGAGACTTCCGCTTTAAAGGAATTGACAGACCTGTGATCGTGTATCAAACTAAAAGGCATGAAAACTCTTGAAAGTCTGCTTTCTTTTAGAGTAAACCTGGATTCACCTTTGTTCTCTCTTTCACGGTCAAAAGAAGTTTATAAAGAAAAAATAAAGGTTTAATGCTGAGCATAATGCAGAGCTTATCCTTTAACCAGGAAGAGTTGAACGGAGTTATAAAATTAATGACAGAAATCAAAAATTCTGGTAAAATCTCCCGGAGAGATTTAATTGTGCTAACTGGTGCGAGTGTGGTAGCGACTAGCCTAGCATCACAATTTTTGAAACCTCAAAGCGCGATCGCAGAAACGAATTCAAAAGATGCGGCTACCAAAGTCACCCCCGACCAAGCCATCAAGAAATTAATGGATGGGAATCAGCGCTATATTCAGCAAAAACGGATATTTCCCGACCAAAACAAAGCGCGAATTTCAGCATTAGCACAAAGTCAACATCCATTTGCCGTCGTTATTGGCTGTTCTGATTCACGAGTTCCTCCCGAACTACTTTTCGATCAAGGATTGGGTGACATATTTGATATCCGACTTGCTGGCAATATTATTGATGATGCTGTGCTCGGCAGCGCAGAATATGCCGTAGCAGAATTAGGCGTGCCATTGATATTGGTACTCGGTCACGAACGCTGCGGCGCTGTGAAAGCGACTTTGGATGGCAAACCTGTTCCTGGCAAAATTGGCACTTTGGTAGCAGCTATTAAACCAGCTTTAGATAAAATACAAAATCAGTCTGGGGATAAGTTAGATAATCTTGTCAGAACCAATGTCAAAATGAGTGTGGATAATTTAAAAGTTATCTCACCGATTTTAGCTGAAGCGCTGAAAGCTGGTAAACTGAAAGTTATAGGCGGACGCTACGATTTGGATA
>DATGYA010000385.1:0-3245 GCA_035298405.1 Kamptonema sp.
TGATTGAAGAACCATTCGCCAGTGTACTCTTGAGAGGTACGAACATCTAACAACACGCGATCCGATCGCCCAATCGATGCCTGAACTTCCTCATGCAACACTCGTAAGCTAGCATCGGGTGTTTTTGCCAAATATTTAACTGCTGGAAACGTCGATAATTCTGTTGCCAGTGGACAATTTTCTGACTTCCACTTTTGATATCCACCATTGAGAACTCGCACATTCTCATGTCCAAATACTTTCAACAGCCAGAATAACCAACCACCTGTACCGGGATAGCTACCGTAAGCTATTACCGTTGTGTCGTTAGTAATGCCCGATCGCGACATCAATTTCTCGAAGGATTTCGCATCTAAATTCATTCTCCAATCTGGAAGAAGTAAGTCTGTAAAAATATTCCAGAACACAGCCCCAGGAATGTGAGCATTTTTGTATGGCTCTGGACTCATATCTACTTCGATTATACGAAGATTCGGATCGTTGAGATGATTTGACAACCACTGGGTATCGACTAAAACTTCAGGATGAGCATACTGGGACATGAGTTTTCTCCAAGAATCAAATTAAAGAGCGAGTTATATTCAAAGTGCACTTATTCTTTGTCAACGCTGGGTTTTATGATTTGCCACAGGCGATGAACTAAGCTTGTGGAAGCAGAAAATAATGCGAATCCAATTAGGGGGTGAAGTATTCCTAAAGGCAGGGTAAATTTCAGGTGAATTGTGACAAATTGCAACCCTAGTAACACTGGCAGACTTACCGCAAGACTGCGAACTTTGGGAGGAAATGGAATCCCGTATGCCCCTACCAGCAGAATTAGTGACAGCCCACTGTACCCTCGTACCAGCCAAACATGGACATTCCACCACTCAGAGTTATAAAAATACGCCAGTCCAACCGTCAGCACTTGAGCAATCAAGCAGAGGTTGAATAACACTGCGAAGATGTAAAAAAATATTTGATTCTGGCGTTGAGATGCTTGTAGGCTATCAGAGCTAGAGTTTATAATCATGCCAAAGATATGCTTTAAGGTGAATTAGTAGAGAATTTGTCTCGACTAAAGTTAAGATAGAATGTGCGATCTAACTGTGCCTAGACCTCGATCGGGTACACTTTGCTCTGTTATGGCTGACTTGCAATCTTTATTTCAAATTCTCACTCAAGCGAAAGACGAACAGGAATTACGATCGCGCATTTGTGCAGAAGTGAGCGAGTATTTCACCGCCAAACGATCGGGATTATTTTTCTTCGACGCGCCAAAGAAGAGAATTCGCGATCGCAATCTTCAAAACCTGATGGAATTGGCGTTATCGACCGAACACAATCCCGTTTTGCGCTACTTGGTGGAGCGACATACCCCCGTTCACGAAGCTTTGGTGGTATCCCCTAAAGCATGGCAATTGATTTGCCCACGCGCCGATCACTGGCACGTTATGACCGGCCCCATCGTGAACCAAGGACAATTAGTAGGTGCGGTTGGCTTTACTCGCGATCGCAGTATGGGTTCATTCGATACGCAAAATTTGATGGATTTGAGTGCGCTTTGTCTCCACCTTTCAACTTGGGTAGCGACGGTGCGATCGCCACACCAACAGTTGCAAACAAATCGCCTAACATCTCGCGAACTGCAAATTGCTGAACTGGTTGCCCAAGGCTTAACAAATGTAGAAATTGGTGCTGAACTTTGGATTACCGAAAATTCAGTGAAACAAGCTTTAAAGCGGATGTTTCGTAAGCTTGAAGTTTCGTCTCGCGCTCAAATGGTGGCTCAACTTTCTACAAATCAAAAACTTTTTTTACCAGACATTAAAGCTGCTAATTCGTAATTTTTAAGCTCATGTTTGTAGGTGACAGCGTAGTTAAAGATTTATCTATAACAGGACTAAATTCCCTAGCAAAATTAGTAGGGTAAGTCAGACAATAAAACCTGACGATCTTGCTTAAATCTAGTGTCTGACGCACCCTACCACTTAATAGAAGTGTGACTGACACATCCTACAATAGTCTTGGCGATGAGCCCCGTTAGCAATTAGCAATTAGCCTGGATAGAGCCGATCTAGTTTGAGAAATGTTTGCAGCAGTACGTTGGCTCCTTGAGTACATTGTTCTGGGGAGGTGTATTCATCTTCTGCATGGCTAATTCCCGCAAGGCTAGGAACAAAAATCATCCCCATGTCGGTAAAACGTCCTATTTCTTGAGCGTCATGTCCGGCGCGACTAGGTAAATAGTAATGGCTTAAGTTTAATTCTTGGCAAACTTGCGCGATCGCATCCTGGATCTGGGTGGCGGCGAGTGTGGGTAATACGTGCAATGTCTGAGTCATTACTACTTCTGTTTGGGTAGCAGAGGCGATCGCATTAAATTCCTGTTTAATTTTTCCTAGTAAATCATCTAAATGACTTTGGGAAAGATCGCGCAAATCAATTTTAAAATCAACTTTTGCTGGTACAGTATTCGCTGCATTTGGTGAAACATTAAAATATCCTACTGTGGCGACCTGTTCTCCGGGAGTTTCAACGCCTAATCTATTGACAGCTAGTACCATTTGAGCTGCTGCAACTAAGGCATCTTTTCTCATATTCATGGGTGTAGTTCCGGCGTGATTGGGACGGCCTGTAACTGTTACTGCGTAGCGATATTGTCCGACAATGCCTTTGACAACTCCAATCGGATCGCCTGTATTTTCTAATACGCCGCCTTGTTCGACGTGCAGTTCTACAAAAGCGCAAATTTCACTCGGATTGCGTTTTGCTGTTGCTATTTTTGACCAATCGCCGCCAATTTGTTCTAAACAAGTTTGAATGGGAGTACCATCGTTGCGGCGATAATATTCAGGGTCATTAAGGACATTACCTGCCATCGCTTTGCAACCAATGACGGTGCATTCTTCATCGGTGAATACAATTACTTCGATCGCATGATTTAGTCGGATGCCATTTTCATGCAGCACTCGCACTACTTCGATACCTGCTAATACTCCTAAAACTCCGTCGTAGCGGCCGCCTACGGGAACTGTATCAATGTGCGATCCTGTGGCCAGTGCTGCTGTTCCTTCTTGTCTTCCAGCATATCTGCCGATGATGTTTCCGGCTGTATCAATGCGAACAGTCATGCCTGCGTCAATCATCCAAGATTGTACTAATTGACGTGCTAGTAAGTCTTCTTTTGTAAATGCTACTCGACTTACGCCGCCGTTTGGTAATTTACCGATTTCTGCGAGTTGGTAAATGCTGCGATCGAGGCG
>DATGYA010000386.1:0-15937 GCA_035298405.1 Kamptonema sp.
ATTTAATATCTTGAGCAGAGCTAGAAATTGCCAGCACCGATGATAATGTTAGTGTGGCTAAAACCAGAGATTTTGTGATGTTTTCGAGCATGATTGTTTGATTATTGCGAGATTTACTTGTTTCTAATATCTGGAGCGGGGAGAGTTGACAGGAGCTATCGTTTGTGTTATGTAGCTAGGGGCAAGGGAAGAGGGAAAAGCTTACTCTCTAAGGGATTATGAACCAGAGGTAAGAGTTGGAGTTGTCCTAAGCGCCTTGGCGGTTGCTATATAAGTAAATCAACCTAATGTTTCATTACTGATGGCTAAAAAGTTTGCTGTATAAGCATTCTTCCTTCTTCCTTCTTCCTTCTTCCTTCTTCCTTCTTCCTTCTTCCTTCTTCCTTCTACTTAATATCAATAATCATAGGAGTTGAAAAAATGAGCGATCGCCTACAGCTAAGTAACTTTAAAGTTTTCCCCAAACATACTGGAGTCTGGGAAGGCAATTGGACAATTTTTGACCCCAACCACAAGGAAATTCAGAAGTTCACAGCCATAGTAACTCAGCAAATAATTGATAATCAGTGGAGGCAAACTAACCTTCAAACTTATGCCAATGGCAAAACTGAAACCCAAAATTTTGTAGGTCAAGTTGTCAGCGAAGGGCAAATAGAAATCGAAAGTCTTAATCCTCCCTTTTGCGACTATAAAATGCTAGCCACAGAAGTGGGAGATCGTCTAGTAATTTTTCAGGTGTGGGACAAAGCAACTAACATTTTCAGAGCCGTTGAAACCATTAATCTGGTTAGTTCTTCTGAGAGAATTCGGACTACCCAAAGCTTAACTGAAGATGGAAAACTCAGGGGAACACTGGTGATTGTCGAAAGAAAAATTGAGTAATATTTTCAGATATTTAAGTAAATCCACCTAATTAAACGTAAGATACCGATGGCTAAAAAGTTGGCTGTATAAGCATTCTTCCTTCTTCCTTCTTCCTTCTTCTTATGCTACCTACAGATTTATTAAGTCATCGCCAAAACGGGGAGTCAATCACCCCATTATGTCTGAAGATAGATGCTAAAAATTTGAAGGAGGCGACAGAAATGATTGCCTGCTTTCAAGAAGCGATCGGCACAACTCAAGGCGAACTCGACCGACGCTTGCAAGAATTAGAAGGTGATAGTCCAGATTACCGTCTTAAGCGAGGATTGGCCCATCTCCTGAGAAGTAGTTTTTCCACATTTGAGATAGTTAGTCCCCTAGAACCATCTCAATTAAGACAGCGAATTTTTGCTCTAGCATCTCAGTCCATACCTAGCGCTAATTCTACCCTATTAACTCTGGAAAAAATAGCGTTAGAACTAAGTCAAGAGTTAAATCGAGAAGTTTTACCTAACGAATTGAGTAGAAGTTTATATGCAGATTTAGCCCAGAATAAAATTCTGACCCAATTTGATGCACCCACCCCAGAACATTTACTGCATCGCTACAACCTTTCTCAAGTCCAAGGCATATTTTATCGTGCTAGTCATATTCAATTAAATGCCCACCGCAACGATCCAGGAGAATACAAACTCTTATTTCGATATCTTAAACTATTTCAATTGATGACATATATCGAAGGCGATGCCGATCGAGGTTTTACCTTAACAATTGATGGGCCTACAAGTTTATTTAAACCTAATACCCATTACGGTTTAGCTTTAGCGAAAATGATACCTGCACTACTGCACGTCACCAAATGGAGTTTGCACGCAACACTGCGACATCGAGATCCTTATAGTGGTGTCTCAAAAACAGGTAAGTTCAGCCTTAATTCTGATTGCGGCTTAGTCAGTCACTATCCTCCAGGGAAGCCTTATGATAGTATGTTAGAAGCTTCATTTGCTGGCAAATGGGATTCTTTAAAAACAGAGTGGCGACTGGAGAGGGAAGTCGATTTAATTCCTATTCCTGGTAGCGTAATGATTCCCGATTTTCGCTTAGTACATCCCGATGGGCGATCGTTTTTGTTGGAAATTGTCGGTTATTGGCGACCGGAATATTTGCAAAAGAAATTTTATCAAGTCAGGCAGTCTGGATGTGATAATTTGATTCTGGCAGTTTCAGAACGGCTGAATTTAGAAAAAGCAGGAGTGAAGGTAAAAGATATACCAACAAAGATTATCTGGTTTAAAGATAAATTGTTACCCAAGGCAGTGTTAGAATTGTTAGATGCAAGCGATTTTACCTAAAATTGAATTAGATTTTTGAAGCTAACAATAGCACCATTGCAAAAAAGAAGAAATTAGATATCCCTTTCGTCCCCTTTACATGATATAATTAAAACTATTGCAGCCACAAGGTGAACGTTATGGTACAACAACTCATTCCCCAAACACCACCAATTATCTACCCCGAAAGCGACGGTCAACCAATGGCAGAGAACACTAAACAATTTCGCTGGATTGTCACAATTAAGGAAAATCTAGAAATATTATTCCCTACTTTGGCAGATTCCTAACTCCTGTTGAATTAGATCGACTTCGAGAATAGGAAAGCCCAAATACCGATCGCGAACCTCAAGAAAAAGAACTAGCTTTAGCAGAGCTTGCATAGAACGCGATCGCTATCAATTTAGTATATAGCAACCGCCAAGGCGGTTAGGACTATCTTGATTGCCGAAACCCTTGCTATTATTACCTCATCCTTCATCCTTCATCCTTCATCCTTCTTCCTTCTGCTATAACTACTGCGGCAAACAGGAATTAACCCCGCCCGAACACTTGTAAGACTTGCTACTGTAGTAATCATTAAGACAAAATCAACCCAAGCAATTATGAGCAGTACCATCACCTCCTCCAAACCTAACCTCAACCAGCGGCCAATCTCAACAGCATCCGCCGACACCTCTACATCCCTACTGGGCGACTTCATTCAAGAAACATTAGCCTTAACCCGCCGACTCTTCATCCAGTTACAGCGGCGACCATCTACCCTAATAGCAGGCATTATTCAGCCCTTAATGTGGTTAGTATTGTTCGGGGCACTGTTTCAAAATGCACCCGCCGGCTTATTTGGTGAAAGTCATAATTACGGTCAATTTCTCGGTGCAGGCGTAATCGTTTTTACAGCCTTTGCTGGAGCTTTAAATGCAGGTTTACCTGTCATGTTTGACCGCGAATTTGGTTTCCTGAACCGCCTATTAGTCGCACCCCTAGCGTCCAGATATTCGATAGTTTTAGCCTCAGCTATCTTTATCGTTACCCTCAGCTTTATTCAAACCGGGGCAATTGTCGCAGCAGGTGCGGCATTAGGCGCGGGACTACCAGGATTTGCTGGATTAGTTGCGATCGCACTGATTATTTTTCTCTTGGTCTTAGGCGTAACTGGCATCAGTTTAGGCTTAACCTTCGCTTTACCAGGTCACATCGAACTAATCGCCGTAATCTTTGTCACCAACTTGCCTTTGTTATTTGCAAGTACAGCCCTTGCCCCCCTATCATTCATGCCTCACTGGTTGCAAGTTGTTGTCACCCTTAACCCTCTAAGTTACGCGATCGAACCCATTCGCTACCTTTATCTTCACAGCGAGTGGTCATTAGCAAGTGTGGTGATGCAAGCACCATGGGGCGATGTCACCTTTGGCGGTGCGCTATTAGTGCTACTCGCCTTTGATGTTGTGGCATTGTTGGGGATTCAACCCCTGTTGCGCCGTCGGTTTGCTTAATAGGCCATAGGGTGGGCATTGCTACAATTTAATTCTTTGACAATCAATATATTTAACTGGCAGCGCCCACCCTACAATTTAACGACAGTTTATTTATGTCCACTAAGTAGAAGGAAGAAGGAAGAAGGAAGAAGGAGGAATGCTTATACAGCAAACTTTTTTAGCCATCGGTATCTTACGTTTAATTAGGTGGATTTACTTAACAACCAACAACCAACAACCAACAACTAACAACTAACAACTAACCACTAACAATTAACAATTAATAATTAATGAGTCGAACTTACAAGGCAACAGGAATTAACCTCAAGACTATGCCAATGGGTGAGTCAGATCGAGCGATCGCAATTTTGACAAGGGAATTTGGCTTGATTCGAGCTGTAGCACCGGGAGTTCGCAAACAGCGATCGCACTTAGGCGGTAGAAGCGAATTATTTATAGTGAACGAATTGCTAATTGCCAAAGGGCGATCGCTCGATAAAATTATCCAAGCAGAAACTCTACAATCATACTCAGGACTAAGCCGCAACTTGGGAAAGCTAGCATCAAGTCAATATCTAGCAGAAATGGTACTAGCTCAAGCACTTTCTGAACAACCCCAAGAAGAATTATTTAGCCTACTCAACGAACACTTAAGCCGTCTAGAGCGCTTACCAAACATTACCGACACCACAACAATCGTCGCTCACCTCACTCACGGCATTTTTCACCTACTAGCCTTAGCAGGAATAGCTCCCCAAGTGCAAAATTGCGGTGTAACTCAGCGCCCCCTGACACCAAATTTCATCGATCCAGAGTGGCAAGTTGCCTTTAGTATCTCCGATGGCGGAACCGTAAATTTATCAGAATTAGCTAACTTAGAAGTACAACCAGAGGGAAAAGAGAGAGAATTGTCACAGCACTCCCGGCGTATCATCCCAGCACCAGAGCGGCTGCGATCGCGCCATCTGCAAATTTCCTCCAAGCGATCGCGCCTGCAAACCACCCAAATCAACGCCGCAGAATTAGCCATTCTCCAGCAGTTAGCTTCCCCTGAACTGCCCCCATCGGGCAATTTCTCGGAACCAGCCCACTGGTTATCAGTCGAACGCCTGTTGCGCCAATACACCCAGTATCACTTAGACTGCTGCATCCGCTCTGCCGCGCTGATCGATACCTACCTAGAAACCGAAAATTACGTTTGAAGTTGCTGGCAACGTAAGACAATTAAAAAATAGTACGTCTCTCGCCAACCCCTTGATATCTGGCGACCCCCTTTTACTAAAATATGATGCGACTGTCTGATTCGGATTTGAAAATATCGGTTTTACCTCTGACCCACAGAACAGGGGAATCTGGGGAAAATGACCAATTCTTCCACCAATCTAGCCCCCTATTGAGCAAATCGGAGAGCAAGGTAATAGAGGGAGACTTTAAAAATCCTGTGGCTGCTGAAAAAGATACAGGCAATGGCACAAAGCCACAAACAGAAGAATTGCCCACTACTCCCGCAGCACCAGCAGAGGGGAAAATCTCCCCCACCCTAGAAGCTGTGGGTATTCCTCCAGCATTCCCCCCTGCAAATATTGCCCCATCACCTAACGGTGCTTCCTTGCCAGTTGTTCCATCTGATGAGGATGATGAGCGGGGATTTTTGCCTGTTTTGAGAAACCGCAATTTTTTGGCTCTGTGGAGCGGTCAAATTTTTTCCCAACTGGCAGATAAGGTGTATTTGGTGCTGATCATTGCCCTGATTGACAATCGTTTTCAGTCGGCAAACCAAACGATTAGTGGGTGGGTATCGGCGGTGATGATTGCCTTTACGATACCTGCGGTGCTGTTTGGTGCGGCTGCTGGCGTGTTTGTGGACAGATGGCCAAAAAAGGCGGTGCTGGTAGCAACCAATCTATTACGAGGGGGTTTAGTTTTGACGCTGCCCTTGTTGCTGTGGCTATCTCAAGGGCTGAACTTGGGTTCTGTGCCAGTGGGGTTTTGCTTGCTGCTGTTAGTGACGTTTTTAGTTTCAACACTGACTCAGTTTTTTGCTCCAGCAGAACAGTCGGCTCTACCTTTGATTGTAGAACCCCGTCATCTGTTGTCGGCTAATTCGCTGTATACGACAACAATGATGGGGTCAGTGATCGTTGGATTTGCGGTAGGGGAACCGCTATTGGCTTTGGCAGATATGATTGTGGGGAAATTGGGCGGCGGATTGGGTATTGGTAAGGAATTAGTAGTGGGGGGGAGTTACGCGATCGCAGGACTGCTGCTACTGTTACTCAAAACTGGCGAAAACACTGAGGCTTTGGAACACGAACCGCCTCACCCCCTAGAAGACTTGCGCGAAGGACTGCGCTACATCAAACACCAGCCTCCTGTCCGCAATGCTCTAATTCAACTGATAATTTTATTTTCGATCTTTGCAGCGCTAGCAGTTTTAGCTGTGCGGCTAGCTGAAGTGCTACCAGGAATGAAAGCTTCTCAATTTGGCTTTTTATTGGCAGCGGTAGGCGTGGGGATGGCGGCTGGGGCTGCAATTCTCGGACAAGTCGGACATAGATTTTCCCATAATCAACTGAGTTTGATGGGGAATGTGGGGATGGCGGCTTCTTTAATTGGCTTATCTCTGTTTACGCACCATTTGTGGCTGTCGGTGCTGTTTATTTCTCTGTTAGGTGCGTTTGCGGCAGTAGTAGGCGTACCGATGCAAACTACAATTCAACAATCAACCCCTGAAGAAATGCGGGGTAAGGTTTTTGGACTCCAAAATAATGCGATTAATATCGCTCTGAGTTTACCTCTAGCTTTGGCGGGGGTAGCAGAAACATTTCTAGGTTTACCAGCAGTATTTTTTAGTTTAGCGGGGTTAGCGATCGCGGGAGGTATCTTAACCTGGTATATTTCCCGTAGCAATACTAAAGTTAACCATAGCTCACACATAACAAAACCTGATTGACCTGAATGCACATCGCTTGGCTGGGGAAAAAATTCCCTTTTTGCGGTAACGTTACCTACTCTCGTGAAATTACGAATGGCCTCCTAGACCGGGGATACCAAGTTAGTTTCTTGCACTTTGCCCAAGAAGCAACTGAATCTGACAGGACTGCTGACTCTTGGCTGGGTACTGACTGGGGACTTTTAGCTCGCGAGTGGGGACTGGGGAGAGGCAAAGTTTCTCCACCATCCCACAAAACTCAATCGCCAATTCTTAATAGTGAATCGCGAATGGTTTGCGAAGTTCCTCTGCCATACCTAAAAAAATGGCAAATTTACACCATTCCGACCTTCAAATCCAGAAATGTTTTGAAGAAGTCACTGGAACGACTGCAACCCGATTTGGTTCACGCTTCCCTGACGCTTTCGCTTCTGGACTTCTTTGTATTGCCGGAAATTTGCGAGGAATTAAATTTACCCTTGGTGGCGACTTTTCACCCACCCTTTGACCGTAAACTTCGCAATTTGACATCGGGAACGCAACACCTGATGTATCAGTTATATGCTCCTTTTTTGGCTAATTACGATTGCACGATTGTTTTTTCTCAAATTCAGCATGACATATTGGTGGAGTTGGGAGTGCCGGCGGAAAAGGTGGCGATTATTCCCAATGGAGTTGATTCGCTGAAGTATTCCCCAGGGCCTTCATCGCTGAAGTCAGAATTAAATGCGGAGCGTGTTTTTGTTTACCTTGGCCGCATTGCGATGGAGAAAAATGTCGAGTCGCTGTTGAAGGCTTGGAAGAAGGCAGAAATGGGCCCAGGTAGCGTATTAGCGATCGTTGGAGATGGGCCAATGGCTGCTTCCTTACAAATGTTTTATGGGGAGGATGATGGGATTATCTGGATGGGGTTTATTGGAGACGAAGAACGCCGGATTGAAATTCTCCGGGGTGCTGATGTGTTTATTTTGCCTTCTTTAGTGGAGGGGTTGTCGCTATCTCTATTGGAGGCGATGGCTTGTGGTTTGGCTTGTCTAGCAACCGATGCGGGTGCAGATGGGGAGGTTTTGGAGGGAGGCGCTGGGGTGGTTTTGAATCCTCAGCGGGTAAGCAGTCAGTTGCAAACGCTGTTACCGCTGTTTCAGGATCATCCTGAGTTGACTACACTTTTGGGACAGAAAGCTCGCCAGCGAGTGATCGATCGCTATACTCTATCGGGCAATATTTCTCAGGTGGAAAAACTTTATACTGAAATTTTAGCCCAGCGGCGGGTTAAGGAGAAAGTCTTGTAGGGTGCTAAAAAATTAAAAATTAAAAATTAAAAATTAAAAATTATGAATTATGAATGAACTAAATTTTTAATTTTGCATTTTTAATTTTTAATTATTAGCACCTTATTTATAGTCTAGGCGTGAGATGCTGTAGTCGTTTTAGCTGTTGGTTGCTGACCATCTGACGAGATGGATTCTCCTTCGATAAATGAACGCAGCATCCAAGCCATTTGTTCGTGCTGCTCCATGAAACCAGTTAAAAAGTCGGCAGTTCCTTGATCTTTAAATTGTTCCGAACAGCTATCAATATGCTCGCGAAGGTTGCGGATAATCAACTCATGATCGTCTACTAAACGTGACACCATTTCTGTTGCTAAAGGCAAATCACCGATATGTTCCTTAATAGAACCATACTTGAGGAAGCCTTCGGCAGTACCAATTGGATAGCCTCCTAAAGCTCTCACCCGTTCGGCGAGCGCATCAATATTTTCAGTTAAAGCTTGGTAATGTTCTTCCCACAACTGGTGTAGCGAGCGAAATTGAGGGCCGACGACATCCCAGTGGTATTTTTTGGTCTTGATTAACAGTAGATAAGCATTGGCTAGGTCGTGATTCAACAATTCGATTACGCCAGCACGCTGTTCTTCAGATAGACCAATGTTTAATTTACGCATTGACAATGCTCCTTAAAATTTTTGTCTTACTTCATTGGAACAAATTGGAGCTGGGAAATACATCAACCGAGAGGATGATAAGTAGAAGGAAGAAGGAAGAAGGAAGAAGGAAGAAGGAAGAAGGGTTATACAACAAGCTTTTTAGCCATCCGTATCTTACGGTTAATTAAGTTGATTTACTTACAAGCTTGGTATGGATGACATAATTTAGTTGAAAGTATTTTCAATTTAGATGTCTTTAGATAGATGCAGTGAAGGCGATAATTTTGCCAGGGCATCGCCTTGAGGTAAAAAAGGATACTGTCTCAATGTAAAATTATGAGACAGACACAAGTAACACAGATTCCAGACGCTCCAAAGTAACTTGTAAATCATCATTGATCACTTGAAAATCAAATTCTCCGGCAGCGTCTATTTCTTCTTTGGCACGTTTGAGGCGGCGTGCGATCGCTTCTTCCGAATCTTGCCCCCGACTCCGCAACCGCCTTTCCAACTCATCCCAAGAAGGTGGTAAGATAAAAATCCGCACTGCTTCGGGAAATGTATTTCTAATTTGTCTTGCCCCTTCTAATTCAATTTCAAGAAGTACTAATTTCCCCTCTTGAATCCCATGTTTCACAGAGCTTATCGGCGTTCCATAAAAATTGCCTGCAAACTCAGCCCATTCTAGTAATTCTCCAGCTTCTACCATTTGTAGAAACTCGCTACGGGTGACAAAATAGTAGTGTTGGCCTTCAACTTCTCCAGGGCGCGGAGAACGAGTTGTCACAGAGACTGAGAGATAAATTTGAGAATGGCGTTGGAGGAGCGATCGCACTAAAGTCCCCTTTCCCACCCCACTAGGCCCTGTTAAAACAATCAATCTGCCATTATTCATTGCTTAATCATCCTTTCCCTGACCATCTTTGTTAAGCACAAATCTGTGAGCAACTGTTTCTGGCTGAATTGCAGACAGAATCACGTGACTGGAATCTGTAATAATCACCGCCCTCGTGCGGCGACCGTAAGTAGCATCAATCAGTTGCCCCCGTTCCCGCGCATCACTAATAATACGCTTGATTGGTGCTGACTCCGGACTGACGATCGCAATAACTCGGTGGGCAGAGACAATATTGCCAAAACCGATATTAATTAGCTGAATATCCATGCAAAACTAAAGATATTGGTGGGAGAGAAGTTGTAATTATTAATTTCAATGATATATACAAAAAAATTGAGTTACAAGTCTGAAAAGCATAAAATTAGTAAGGGGTGATGAGTAATTGGTAATTTATTGAACCTTGCCCTCTGGCTCCTCAGCAGAGTTAATAAATTTTGAATCCTAGCTCTAGTAAGTACTGGAGAAACTTTGAAAGCTATCTTTGCCTGTTTTTGCTCGAAATAGTCGTAAAATATAAGTTGTGTTTCAGTATGGAACTGCAACACTGGATCATCTCGCGACTGAAAAAGGGTACTCAACATTGCAACCAGTAGACTTTACCACTTTAACGGCTGCTTGTTGCGAACTGCGATCGAACTGGCTGCCAGCGCGTTTGGAGCAAGTATATCAGCGCGATCGCCACACCGTAGCCCTAGCTTTGCGAACAATTAATCGGCGCGGCTGGCTAGACATTTCCTGGCATCCCCAAGGTGCTCGCCTTTGCATTGGCAATCCGCCACCCCGCACGCCCGACACTTTTACCTTCAGTCAACAAATACGTCATCAACTGGGGAGTTTAGCACTCGTCGCGATCGCCGAAGTTACCCCTTGGGAAAGAGTCATAGACTTGCAATTTGCCCGCCGCCCCGGAGAAGCCGCACTCTGGCATCTTTACGTCGAAATCATGTCCAAATACAGCAACGTCATCCTCACTACCCAAGATCGCCTGATCGTTACCTGTGCCCACCAAGTCAGTGCCCAACAGTCCAGCGTGCGCCCCATCCAAACAGGTCAACCCTACGAACTGCCGCCATCCCTAACCGATACTATACCCAGTTTAAGCGAACCTCTAGAGCGGTGGCAACAACGCATTAGCCTAGTTCCCGGACAATTGCGGCGGAACTTGCTTAAAAATTATCGCGGCTTAAGTACGGCACTGGTACTTTCAATGATTAAAGCGGCCAATTTAGACCCAGATCGATCCACGTCTAACCTCACTCCTGAAGACTGGCAGCAATTATACCAGCGCTGGCAAGAATGGCTCGAAGCTTTGGAACAGTCAAAATTTCTACCGAGTTTCACCCCCCAAGGTTACACAGTCATCGATTGGAATCACTCTGATACTCCCCTGCCTCCCCTTGGGAATGAGGAAAATCTTAACTCTAAACTCCTTGGGAATGGGGAAAATGTTAACTCTAAACTCCTTGTGAATGAGGAAAATCTTAACCCTAAACTCCTTGGGAATGAGGAAAATCTTAACCCTAAACCCCTTGGGAATGGGGAAAATCTTAACTCTAAACCCCTTGAGAATAGGGAACATCTTAGCCCTAAACCCCTTGAGAACAGGGAACATCTTAGCCCTAAACCCCTTGAGAATGGCGAAAATCTTAGCCCCCCTTACCAAGGGGGGTTGGGGGGTTTAGCCGTTAAATCTGTACAAGAATTACTCAACAGCTACTACACCAACGAACTAAATCAACAAGTATTCGCCCAACTAAATCATCAACTAACCCAGAAACTGGCCAGCCTCTTAGCAAAATTGCGCCTCAAAGCCAATACCTTTAAAGATAGGTTGCAGCAATCCGATCGCGCCGATGACTATAAAATGCAAGCAGACTTGCTAATGGCGAATCTGCACCAATGGCAACCGGGAATGAAAGTTATTACTCTTGCCGACTTTGAAACTGGGGAACCAGTCGCCATTCCCCTAGAACCGGAAAAAAACGCCGTCCAAAATGCTCAGTCCCTCTACAAGCGCCACCAAAAGCTCAAACGGGCTCGTATAGCTGTTAATCCACTTTTAGCAGCCGTACAGGAGGAAATTGATTATTTAGAGCAAGTAGAAGCTGCCCTCTCCCATCTGGAGGGCTACCGTAACCCAGAAGATTTGCAAACTTTAGAGGAAATTCGCGAAGAGTTAATTCAGCAGAAGTACTTGGAAGATGCTAACAACCGTTTGCGATCGCTGCAAGAAGCCCGTAACGCTAAAGAAGTTGGGCCAGATTTCCATCGCTACCAAACTCCCAATGGCTTTGAGTTGTTAATAGGTCGCAACAACCGCCAGAATGACTTGTTAACTTTCCGCATCGCTGGTGACTACGATCTTTGGTTTCACACCCAAGAGATTCCGGGGAGTCATGGATTGCTACGCTTAGAACCTGGTACCGCCGCAGAGGAAGTCGATTTGCAATTTGCAGCTAATTTGGCTGCCTACTACAGTCGCGCTCGCCAGAGCGAACAAGTTCCTGTGGTTTATACTGAACCTAAGTATGTTTATAAGCCAAAGGGTGCGAAACCTGGTATGGTTGTGTATAAGCAAGAGCGGATTATTTGGGGTCGTCCGCAACAAGTTTTAGCTTTAGTACAAACTGCGTAAGTCATGCTTATTGTCTACTAAAGCGAACACAAGCTTAATATTTTGTTATATAAATGCAATTTTTTTGTTAAAATACCACTTGAGAGGGAAGACAAAGGTCTTCAAAACCCCTGCAAGCTTGGGAAGGCGCAGTTCGGGTTTCCTCAGACTGAGAACACAACGGATTTAATTATTTTGCAGACCAGCTTATACTAAGCTGGTTGTTCTGTTTGAGGAAAAATATCTAGTTAAACTGAGTTCGATGGCAAATTCTGGAAAAAGAATCATTGTCTGGAAACAAAAAACTTAATCTGGCAAAGTTTAGGGCAATTATGAACAGTATCAGGAACTTTGTTTGGGAATTGAAGAAATGTTCTAAAATTGGAAGAAGTGAGGCAGCTACAATCAAGCATACAAGTACTATTAAATTACAAGATCGCGCCTCATTTCCTAACTTGTGAAAAAGTGCGTAGGTATAGCTAGCAGCAGGCATCACCTCTGCTGGCCAGCCGATCTCCAGTCTTGTTGGTGGACAGGGAAATATCTGGAGAAATCGGCCCCTAGAATGATGGTAAAATTAGAGCTGGTAAAATATTATAAAAATTGTAGGTAGTTCGCCGATTAATTTTGTTATCCATATATAATCTGGCTAAGCTCGCCCTCCTCAACCGATAATTGTTATCAACTGTATCCTAAATTTAAAACTCGCTCCAGAGGAATAGTAGAATGGCATTAACAGAGCAGCAACCCCCTGAGTCAAATAAATCAGTCAATTCAGCGGCAAAACCTGCGGAAAGTTCGCTGTGTGATGCTGCGGGACAAGTGGTAGCAGGAATCGGAGAGGCGATCGCGCAAGCCACATCCCATGCAGGTAAAGCAGGGGCGATCGCCACAGAAGCAATTGGTACAGCCGCAACTACAGCAGCAAAACAAACTCAGGATTTGTTAGATTTTGCTACCGAAGAAGCAGGAAAACTGCTGGCAGTTGTGGGCGATAACTCTGTACTCAAACAAGTGCTCAAAGTTTTTAAGGCCGACTGGCTGCTGAGTTTGGCTGGCTCGGTGGATATCGCCAATGCGGAGGCTGCTGTTAGAAAGTTACAGCAGGAATATCCAGAGGAAAGTCCCAGCGCGATCGCTCACCGGATTATGGTAGAGAAAGCTGTTTATGCCGGGGGAATTGGCTTAGTCAGTAGCGTTTTGCCAGGAGTTGCTGTAGCGCTGCTAGCTGTGGATTTGGTGGCGACGACGCAGTTACAAGCAGAAATGCTTTATCAAATTGCCGCAGCTTATGGCATGGATTTGCACTCTCCAGCGCGGCGGGGAGAAGTTTTGGGGATTTTTGGGCTATCCTTGGGAGGTTCCGAAGCGCTGAAGGCGGGTTTGGGATTGCTGCGAAATGTGCCTCTGGCGGGTATGGCGATCGGCGCGAGCACGAATGCAGTTATGCTTTATACCCTGGGATATGCAGCTTGTCGGTTTTATGAAGCCAAAGTTAACCCTTTGACATCGCCAGCGGCGGCCCAGGAGATTCAGAAAGAAAGTGAGGAATATTTGACAGTTGCGATCGCGCAACAAGCTATCGTCGATCAGATTTTAGTACATCAGATATTAGCAAGTTATCCCGATAAATCATGGTCAGATATTTTGCCAGAATTGCAAGATTTACATTTAGCGCCAGCAACACTAGAGGTAATTGCTGCTAATATTCAGTCACCAATGCCTTTAGAGCAACTTTTGGATCGCCTCAATCGCGACTATGCAATGGCTTTACTTGCTAGATGTTATACAATTTCTCAGCTTGACTGTGTGGTGACAGATCGAGAAGAGAAGTTGATGGTGGCGATCGCAACTAAATTTAATATTGATTTGAAAGCAGTTGAAGCAATGGTAAAAGCTGAGCTGGCTAACAGTTAACAGTTAACAGTTAACTCTATGTCTTCCCAAACAATAATGTTGCCACAGAGAGGTGCGATCGTGGCTATAATTAAGAAACCTACCCGAAATAGCACAACCGACCACCAGAGAACGAAAATCCTAAAAGTTCTCCCCCAGCCTCTAACAATTATCGGTTGACCTGGAACTTCCTCCCGAAAAATTATTCAAAACTACTGAGCCGATCGCTCCCCCGTTCTATTATTTTATTTAAACCTAAGTAACTGCCATGAACGCTCTACTTAACATTCCTCAACTTCGCCTCACCCGCATAATGTCGCAATCCCTAATGGTAGGAACCATCGCCTGTGCGGGTTTACTGACAGGAGTAGTACCCAGTTTGTCGGGAAATTCCCCCACCCTAGTCTTTACCTCTGCCGCCCAAGCGCAAGAGATATCTAGCCAGGAAATCTCCAATTATGCCCGCGCTGTCTTATCAATAGAACCGAGACGACTTCTTGCCGTCAAAGAAATTAAAGGTATGGTGGGTTCTGTTCCCCCAGTCGTTTGTAACGAAACCAAAAGCATTAATAGACTGCGGGGTGATGTTCGAGGCGTTGCAGTGAATTACTGTGATTTCGCTAAAAAAATTATAGAAAGTAATGGCTTGACAGTTGCTCGGTTTAATGCAATTACCCTGAGTCAGCAAGCCGATCCAGCTCTCAAACAAAGAATTCAAGCAGAGTTGTTACGCCTCCAACAAAGTGGCAATCAATAGATAACAGGGAACAGGGCATGAATCTACTTAGGCTATGCCCGTCTCCACCTTTCTAGCTTTTATATGTTGATTAATAAGGGTATGCAAAATCGTTCTTCCGTACTTAGTATCCTAAATTTGCGGCTCTTTCGTACCTACTATACTAAAATGTTACGAATTTAACGAGTGCATTATTCCTACTAACGGCGAAGCTTCTTTTACTTGGTTCAACTTTTCTTTTTGTTTGTTTGACAATTTACAGCACCTTTTAATAAGATGTATTTACTTCCTTTATATCAATACTTAAAAACGATCGCACTCTTAGTAGAAATGCGATCGCCCTCTTATTAACTCAATTCCAAAAGTTGCTTCAAAAACTCAATAAAATTTGCCAAAGCACGAACTTGCTGCTGCCTCTCCTCACTCACCCAATTATTATCAGCGATACTTGCCGTATTAGTCTTCCCCGGTTTGAGAACACTGACAACAGTAGCAACTAAAGATTTTTCTGGATCAAAATTTTTCCATTTTAAAGATTTCGTGTCTTCTTCAGAAAATTTCTCTAGATACGAACGAGCTCTCTCCATGTAAACAGGATAAGCTATCTCTCCACAACTGCAAAGCAAAGTATCAAGCACACCTTGTGAAGCATTATCTGGCAACACATAAATTCCTGTTCTAGGAATATTGATGTCTACCTCACCGGCTTGGTTGGGAAAATTAGGAAAGTATTTTTGGAAGCAATTACTATATTGTGTTACAATTTGGATGGGGTTTGACTTGTCACAATCGGCAACTATGCCAAATGCCGCCAAGTCTGTTTGATATTCAGGATTATTGGATAAAATATCATCTAAATTAGTGACAAGGTTGCTTCCTTCACCTGCATAAATTGCTACAGAGATAGTATCATTAAACAAAATAGAAGGCATCTCAAGACGTTTGTACAAATCTCCTTTTTTTGGATAAACCGGAATAAACTTGTGCCAAAATAGATCTAAATTTGACTTTAATCCTTTCCCATCTTTAAAACCCAAAAGCTTGAGAACCTTACCTGTAAATGCTTTATCGTGTGGCCCTTCTACTCCAATAATGGCATACTTCACACGCGAACCTCCTGACCTAAATCCTCCCGCAATCTTTGCAGTCTTTCCCGTTCAATTCTAATTGCTTTAGTTTGTGATTCCTCTTTCTCTAAACGATAAAGAACTAAGTCCGTCTCCGAATCGCTAGCATCCAATATCGCATCAATTGTTTCTAA
>DATGYA010000387.1:0-5516 GCA_035298405.1 Kamptonema sp.
TAGTTTTAGTTCTTGAAATAACTCTCCAGCTTCTCAACTTAAAATTCAAAACTCAAAACTCTCAAAATTGGGAGATGGAGAGAGGGGAATTCGTTTAGCTAGAGGTTCTGCTCGTTCAGTTAGTCAAATCGACCTTTACCAATTAGTTAAAAGTCAAGCTCATTTATTGCATCGTTTCGGTGGTCATCCCTTTGCGGCTGGCTTGAGTTTGCCAGTTGAAAATATCCCTCTATTTACAGATGCGATTAATCAACAACTGCGAGGAATTATGGCGAATAATTTCGCCTCGCCTGTTGTCCAAGCAGACTTAATAGTTACAGTATCAGAATTGGGGAAAGAGTTATTTCAAGAACTAAAACTACTTGAACCTTGTGGCATGGGCAACCCGCCGCCTAAATTATTGATCCAAAACTGTTGGTTTGAAAATACATGGAACAAGAATCAGAGAGATTTAAGAGGAAATGAAGTAAAATATATTAAAACTAATTTTAAAATTAGAGACGAATCTAGCGATCGCGCCTTTCCGGGGATTTGGTGGGGACACTACAAAGATGAAATTCCCGCTGGGCCCTGCGATGCCATAGTCGAACTCGATTTCAACAGCTACGAGAAAGAATATCAAGTGCGGCTAATTGCCTTACGACCCAACGGTCAAAATGCCCTGGCTAACATTCCGGCTCAAATTGATTGGATATTAGATTGGCGAAAGGAACAAAACAAAAACTCTGCGATCGCGCTTTCTCCCTCACCTCTGATAATTCAAGAATGTCCTACTAGCTGGGGCGAATTGCAAGCATGGTTTCGGCGAGGACTGCACTCGCAACAAAAACTCGCGATCGCTTACACTCTACCCCCATCTTTGCCCCCAACCCAAATCTGGCAACAGCTAGTTGGAATTGCCAAATACCTCAGCCGTACCAATCAACCGATCGCCCGTCTCCAACTAAAGCAGAAATTAGGCATCAGTGATGCCTCTGTGCAACTAGGATTCAAAACCTTAACTTATCTTGGTTTCAATGTCACCTACCGCGATCGCGCCTTTCACATCACTAGGCAGCCTCTACCAACACAGACAGAAACTTTATCTTCTCCTACCCATTCAAAAGCACTTTCCCAGTCCATTGAGCGATTCTTAGCCACAGTCTCAGAAGAACAATTTCGCCGTCGGTATTTCTGCGAAGTTTCCTTTGCCACCATTCAGGCTATGGCCCAAGAAACCATTTTGAACGACAGGGACTCCGCAGCCATTCCTTTCTAAAAAACATTAAGAATCTTGAATTCTTACCCTAAAATAGGGTTAGCCGTTAACTGTTAACCGTTAGCCGTTAACTGTTAACCGTTAACCGTTAACCGTTAGCCGTTAACAGTTAACAGTTAACAGTAAATCCCACCCGCCCTCCGCCATTCTCAATATCTATGCTCGTCTGTCTCCAATGTCAGTTTGAGAATCCCGATACCAACAAGTTTTGTCAAAACTGCGGCACTTCCCTCACCGACAAGTTTTGCCCCAATTGCGGCGCGAAAGTTTCTTTTAGCGTCAAAGAGTGTCAAAATTGCGGTGCGGCTACAGGTCAAGTGTGGTGGGCAGTTGTTTTTGGCGAACCCGATTTACAAGCTGCTTCAACTTCAGAGTCCGATGAGTCAGAATTTCCGCTTGCCCAAATTCAACAGATCCAAGACATTTTTCTAGGCACTGCATCAGCAGAAAACTCACTTGAGCCAGCAACAGACATAATTAACACAGAATTACCTCCCACCCTCGAAACCCTAGATTCCAATCCTCAATCACCTCCAACCGAGGAAATCAGCAACGAAGACCTTGAAGACACTGGATCGGTTAATATACCAAGTGCTACATCCTTCCCCGCCAGCGAAAATGCTGCCTTCCTCGATAAATTAGAGGAAAATGCCATACCCGCCCTCGATTTCCTTAAAACAGAGAACCAGCAAAGCGAAGAAGCAGGGCAACAAGTCACCAAAGATACTCAAAATTTAACCACCCTACCCTCCCCATCCTCCCCATCTTTACCTGCTGGAGATTATTTAGACTCCCAGAAGCGTTACCAACTATTAGAACCCCTAGTATTCAAAACTACTGAGAAAACAGCAGCCACGCCTGTATTAGATTGCAATCCCCTGCAAACCTCCCTGCTCAAAGCACTATTAGCAGCTAAGTCGCCAATTCCCGCGATCGCGCAACCTTACTTAACCCTACGCTCAGAATTTCCCCAAAACCTGCCGATCGTTCACGACATTTTGCAGGAAAACAAACAAACAACCCTACTATTACAAGACTACTCCCACTGGCCCCTACTCTCAGAGCGCTGGAGCGATGCCCAAATTTCAACTCAGCAAATCTTATATTGGCTTAACGAAATGACAGAACTTTGGGTCGCCCTAGAACCCTGGCAAAGTCGCCAAAGCTTACTAGAAACCCAAAATTTGCGGATCGACCCCAACTCCACAGCCTCTTCTACCTCAATACGTCTGCAACAACTCTATCCCGAACCAGATCCATCCTCCCTCACCCTCCAAAGCTTAGGAAAATTTTGGCAGACACTATTTGACCAGTCCCAGCGGACGCAGTTTACAGCATTGGCTGCCCTCCTGCGCGACCTAAATCAGGGCAATATTGACACTATAGAATCCTTGCGATCGCGCCTAGAAGCCACCCAAAGTTCGCTGCAACCCGAACCAACCCCAACCTCATCCTCCACCCACCTACAATTGAGCACAATTCCCCATCCTCTCGGCGATGCCAGCGACGACAGCACCACCCTCCCCCTGCCCATGCAAGTTTACCGCTTGGAAGATTACGGGCTCACAGATATAGGGAGACAGCGCCAGCACAACGAAGACTTTTTCAGCATTTGGACTCAGAAAAACCAGCTAGAAACCCCACTCGGTCGCATCCTCCAAGTTAAAGGCCTTTACATCCTCTGCGACGGTATGGGCGGACACTCCAGCGGCGAAGTTACCAGCCAATTAGCCGTCGAAACCCTAAAACAATACTTTCAAAGCCATTGGGGAGATCGGCTACCATCAGCGGAAACCATCCGCGAGGCAGTGCTACTGGCCAACCAAGCCATCTATGAAGTTAATCAAAATGATGTTCGCTCCGGCAGCGCTCGCATGGGTACTACCCTTGTTACAGTTTTAATTCAAGACTCCCAAGTTGCGATCGCCCACGTCGGTGACAGCCGCCTCTACCGACTCAGGCGAGGCGGATCTCTCAAAAAAATCACCACCGATCACGAGGTAGGCCAACGGGAAATTAATCGAGGCATTGACCCAGAAACTGCATACTCCCGCCCCGACGCTTATCAGCTAACTCAAGCCCTCGGCCCACGAGAGGATAATTTTGTCAAGCCAGAGGTACAGTTTCTAGAACTCGTTGAAGATACCCTCTTGATTTTGGCTTCCGACGGCCTCACGGACAATAACCTTTTGGAAACCCATTGGGAGAGTAAGCTCAAACCTCTCCTCAACCCCCAAACCAATCTAGAGCAGGGTGTGAAGGAGTTAATTGACTTAGCCAATCAGTATAATGGCCACGACAACATTACAGCCATTGTCATCCGAGCACAAATACGACCTTATAGGTTGTAAAGTTGTTAGTTGTTAGTTGTTAGTTGTTAGTTGTTAGTTGATAGTTGTTCGTTTAGGAATTACGCAAAAACAACGTATTTATGTCATTACGAATAGAGGGAAGTAATCGCAACCGTTTGTTTTTCAACTAACGGTATACACTCCTAATCAAATTAATATCGCGAGATTCTGTTAAATTATCTTTTGGATTCAAACACCTATTTCGTTCCAAAACCAATTTAATTCCTGGCTCTACTCTACCATCTAAAATCAGATATCCCAATACTTTATTCTGCTCTAATGCTTCCAATATCTTAGCTTTTCCCTCATCAGAAATCCCTGTGCCACGCAAATTAAGACGGAATAAAATTTGATTATTCCTGATAAAATTAGCGATAGCATTAACTCCTAAATCGCCAATTAAATTGGCTTCAGCACCCAAAACCTTTGTTGACGGACTATAACCCAAATCAAGATTACTTAAACTGATATGATCTTGAATAGCTGACAGCAAAATCTGACAACCATAGGCACTAATGCCATTACTGGCAAGCCCCAACTCTCTCAGAGTTTTATTTTCTAGTAAAGCGGTAGCTAAAATTTTAACTCCACTATCACCTAAATGATTAACATTTAAAAATAAACTCCGAATACTGGGATTATGACGTAACAAATCAGCCAACAAAAAAGCATGAATTGATTGAATTTGATTGCCACCCAAATACAAACGCTCTACCGTTCTATTCGTCTCAATCAGCATCTTAAGAATCGCCGTTAATCCTTTCTCTCCGATTTGAGTATTCACCAAATCAAGAGTACGAATACTCTGATTATATCGCAACATTTCAGCAATAGAATCAGCTCCATCTACACCCAAAGGATTGCGTTTCAACCATAGCCCAGTTACAGATTGATTATACTTCAAAACTTTGGCAAGCTTGGCAATACCTGTTTGTGCGATCGCATTACAGCCCAAATAAACAATTTCTAAGTGATTATTGCGCTCAATTAATCGCGCCACATCCGAAGCACCAATATCACCAATACCATTAGTTCCTAGCAGTAAACTAACAATGGTTTGGTTATATTCTAATGCCTCAGTAATTACACTACATCCTGCCGCCCCTAAGCTCTGCTTACACATATCAAGTCTGCCATCCGGGATCGCAGTGCCACGCGGAAAAGTTATTTTTTCACTAATAGGTTGATTGGTGCAAAGATACTCAACTAAAGATGTTAAGTTTAAGCTGTCTACAGAAGTAAATAATGGCTGAGGAAAAGGACAATTTAAGAGTATTTTTGTCATGATTACTTACCAATTATAAGGGATAAAGTCTTTCAGAAAATGACCAAACATTGGCTCATCAATAGTTTCAATACCTTGGATAATAGGATCGTAAATTCTTGCCATTCCATCCATGATATCCAATGGAGTATAAAAACTTCTTTCTGTTTGTAAGTGTGTCTTTTTCGGATAAGGATTTTCATCAGTAATCCAACCTGTATCTACACTATTCATAAAAATCCGATCTTGAGCATAATCAATAGCAGCAGTTCGAGTCATCATGTTCAAAGCTGCTTTGGCCATATTCGTATGTGGATGATTTGGCGTTTTATGGTTACGGTTAAACTGTCCTTCCATTGCTGAAACATTGATAATAAAACGACGCTCAAAGCTAGATTTCATCATTAACTGCTTCAGTTTGCTATTCAAAATAAAGGGAGCGATCGCATTTACTAACTGCACTTCCAGCAACTCTATTGTACTAACTTGATCCAGCTTGAGTAACCAGCTATTCATCGGGCGAGTATCCAGTTGTTGTCCATCCCTATCAAAAGTTTGAGGTGGAAAGTAGTTACTCTCAAGTATAGGTAAGTTTCCTCGATATTCTGGCTGACTTTCTAGTAAAAATATCTGATGATTGCTC
>DATGYA010000388.1:0-13192 GCA_035298405.1 Kamptonema sp.
CTTGAGAGTGTAGATAATTTATTCTGAGAAATTTATGCAAGGTTCACAAATAGAGCCATCTGAAACAATTCTAGATGGGTTAGTTCCAGCTATTACAGCAACTCACCACGAGCAACACGCCGATCTGCGAGTTTGGGGATTGCTGACATTTTTGTTCTCTGAATCACTGATGTTTGGGGGTTTTTTTGCTGCTTATCTAGTTTTACGGTCAGGGGCGACAGCATGGCCTCCTGAAGGCACAGAAGTGGAGTTAATTTTGCCTGCAATTAACACGATCGTACTCGTATCGAGCAGCTTTGTGATTCATTTAGGGGATACTGCCATTAAAAAAGGCGATGTTAATGGAATGCGGCTTTGGTACATTGTCACTGCTTTAATGGGTGCGACATTTCTAGGAGGGCAGGTGTATGAGTATTTAACCCTGGGCTATGGTTTAACCACGAATATTTTTGCCAATTGTTTTTACTTGATGACTGGGTTTCATGGTCTCCATGTGTTTGTGGGATTGCTCCTGATTCTAGGGGTATTGTGGCGATCGCGTCGATCTGGTCACTATTCCACCACCAAGCACGTGGGGGTAGAAATGGCAGAAATCTATTGGCACTTTGTAGATATTATTTGGATTGTTCTGTTCACTCTGCTGTACATTTTAACGATGTTCTAAACCAATGCAAATTTGTTTAACTTCCCAATCTAACTACGAGCCAAAGTTATCCTGGTATAATTTACCAGCCGAAGTCAAACGGTTGCTAATTGCTGCGGCTAATACCTGGGAAGACACGGCTCAGTCTGAAGAATATATTCATCAAGCATTAGCGATCGCAAATCAATCCCTGGATGTATTGGTTGCTGCTTATCGCTATTTTTTCTATAAACATAACGATCCTGCTGCACTGCAAATTGCCACTCAAGTAGTTGAGCAAATCAGACAGTCAGAAGGGCTTCCAGATGAATGGGATCGGCTAGCACCAATTCTAATTTGTCGCAAAGAAGATGCCACTATTAGGTTGTATCTCAATGCTTATGCTGCTTCTGGACTGGTTATGGCCCGGATGGGCGCGATCGATGAGGCAAAAGCGATCGCTGCTCGTGTTAGCGAAATTGATGACAAACGAGAATTTGGGGCAGCTACAATGTTGCATATTTTAACTCACCATGATGATGAGGAGGAAGAGTAACTGTGGTTGAGACAGCAATGAAATATCGAGATTTATTAGTCACAGAAACAGGTGAGTGGCAGGTTTGTAAGCCCGCTAGAGAATGGGATTTGCTCCGCACGCCTTATCGGTTTCATCGCTTTTTGACGGAAGTTGAAGATGTGCTGGAAACAGCAATCGACGAGACGGATTGTTTACCTCAACTTTGGCTACTCGTGCGACGGTTAATCACTAATTCCTATTGGTTGCAAACGCAATATATAGAACCTAGTCCTGATAAAGGTACTGGGGTGATTATGCTGTATGACGAAATTGGCTATCCGTTGACGGTGCAAATTGCTACCTATTTACCGGGTGCTCGATCGTCCATTCATAATCATGGGAATTGGGGTATTGTTGCGGTGCTAAAGGGGGAAGAAAAAAACACTATTTGGAAACGGACTCACCATCCAGATTTTCCAGATTGGGTGGAACCAACGGCTGAAGTAATATTGTTATCAGGTGATATTATCAGCTTTACACCTAATGCGATTCACTCTGTAGAAGCCTGTGGAGACGAACCTACTGTCACCTTCAGTATCTACGGTGAAACCCACCATTCCAAACGCTTTGAATTCGATCCTATTACCCACACTGCCAAAAATTTTTAGACTATTTATCCCTTTATTTGGAAATCATCATGTCAGAACATTCTCAAGATCAATACTTCAATCTCATCGATCAACTTCTCAAGTGTCCCAGTGGACAAGAGCCAGAAGTTTTAGACAGTCAGCCAGAATTGCTGGATGCTGGATTAGTAAAAGCATTGATGCAAGTAGCAACAATGATGGCACATCAAGATAATCAGGATGCGGCAAAGTTTCTGATTTTCCTAGCGCGGCAATTAAGTAAAGAATTGGGTTTGTACCCTCAAGTTTCACCAGAATAATAGAGTTTAAACGGAAGCGCAGATGATTTCAAAATTAAGCTTTTTTTGGGGTGCTTGTCACCCCCAAAGCTTTGCAGGCTAATATTTTCGGGCTTCAGCCCATCAAAAGAAGTTAGGCTTATTGAAAAAAATAAGAATTTCACGAGTTATACTAATTCTCTAAATGCCGACTACAGATAACGCCTCCAGTATATATTCTCTCCCAATAATTGAGGCAATTACTTCTAAACCTATCTTTTCAAGTTGCTCACTAATTAATACCACTTCTCTAAAAGTTTGCTACAGTTTGGGTAAGGGCGGGTTCGCGATCAAATTTGCCACCCACAAATAACATTAATAAACCCGCCCCAAGACTGTAGCATTAACTTAGAGAATTGGTATAAAATCCGCAACTCCTCTAAGTATGAAAGGTAATTTCCATCTCAACCCTTTTTAAAGATTCGCGATCGCGTCAAATTAGAGTTTACACCATAACTATCCCCGAACCATTTGTTAAAACCCTTGTGATGACTAGCTTAGGACTTTATTTAGCAAGCTCTATCTAGGAGCAAATGCTGTTTGTATGGCTTCTCTGGTTGCTTTACTTACAGTTATAGATGCATTGCATCCTCTAGCATGATAATTTGTAGTAATTACCCAATTTTCTTTGCCAGAATAGATGTGAATAGGATCGAAAAAAGGCCATCCTTGTTTTTCACATATTGCCATAGCGATTGTGTGGGCTTCATCTATAGTCATTCGTTGTTCCATATTGCCAGAATTGAAAACAGCTAGACCTTGGTACTCTAATATAGATCAACAGCTTTACAGCAGAATGTAAAACGTTTAGATACCACTGCAAACGAAATTGATATTATTTATTAATTGTGTGCGATCGCTATTACCGAAATGACATCAAAGGTGCGTAAGAGCTAGCCAGCCCTAGACATCGCATCTATACCATACTAACGGCAAAAAAGCAAGGAGCAACCCAAACCCCACAAGGCACTAATCCCCCAAAATATCTTAGACTTATGCGAAAATCTCCCAAAAGTGGTATATTCAACACCGTAAACTCCAAAAAGCCACTTTTGCGCTCTCAATATCCATTAACCATCTAACTGAATGCTTCCTAACCTAAAGAAAATCGGCGGAATTATAGTCTTCCTTATAGCTTTAAAACTATTAATCGGCTCTCAATATATTAGACAAGCATCCAATTATATCCAAAAAACCAGCCAAGCTAACGCCACAGTAGAAACTCACATTCCCACACCAACACCTCCAGTTTATCAAAACTTTGATGTAGTGGTTTATGGAGATGAAATTCCAGGGATATGTGCAGCAATTTGGGCAAAAAAATCTTTAGGGCCTAATGGAAGAGTTGCCTTAGTGCGCTCTAACTATGCTGGCGATCCTTTAGGAGGCGTGCTTACACGCGGCGGTTTAGGTTATGTCGATCTCGATAAAATACCCGATTGGTATTCTGAACCATACACCCAATGTTTCGGTAATTTTTTAGATAAAGCTCAAGTTTCGGAAGCCTGCTTAGAAGTAAAAACAGGCGATCGCGCTCTGAAAGAAATGTTATTAGAAGCCGGAGTCCTACTTATTTCTGGCTCGACTCTTAGACCCCATGTAATCAATCAAAAAATAGAATATGTTGAAGTGAAAGAAAAAAACTTCAGAATTAAAGCAGATTCCTACATTGACGCAACTCAAGATGCAGAACTAGCACGGAAAGCAGGCTTATCTTATTATCGCGGCTATGAGTCTCAATCTCCTAAATTGAAAGATGCTACCTTATCAGTATCTTTAGTTCCAACAATCACAGGTTTAACTATCTCTGAACTTCAAAAGATTGAAGATGATATTCTCTACAATCCAGAAGAAGTAGGAAAAATAGAAGACAGTATTAAAAAATATCAAGATCCGGCGGGGGCTGAATTCTGGATGAGAAATTTTTGGCAGCCTATTTATCAACCCTATCGGGATGGTTATAATATCAGAAGTTCCGCTTTGGGAGCGGCATACCATTTAGAACATAATCAGCCCTTTAGTCAGGCTGGCTTCTTTTTTGATAGAGCCAATATTTGCATCTATAAAGATGAGTCGCTATCTTGGAATGGTTTTCTGTTTAAATACCCCGTTGACAAGGTGATCGAGCTAGAAGATAGCGGCAAGAAACCTACTCAAGATATGATTAAAGAAATGTCATCGCTCCAGGCTTGGTTGCAAAAGATGTCGGGTAAAGATGTTAGAGTATTTATCCCCGATGAAATCTATATTAGGCAAAGTTTAAATATTCGCGATGTTGTCGATCCATTGACGGGGGAGGAAATTATCCAAGGCGGAACTGAACCGGAAAAATCTATCGGCAGTTTCTCTTATGATTTTGATTTGCGGGGCGGTGTGAAAGGCTTGTCAATCAAAATACCTGCCTTGCCAGTCTATAATTTTGGTATAGAAAGTGCTTTGGCTACAAAGGTGAATAATTTAGCAATTGTTGGGCGTTCATCTGGATATGTTGGCATGGCTGTATCAGTCGGGCGAATTTTAACAGTGAATGTTTATCAAGGGCAAGGAATTGGAGTTGCGGCTGCTATTGCTCGTCAATCTGGCGTGCCGCTGAATACAATTACTTCTAAGCAAGTTAGAGAAACTATGGAGAATTTAACTGGTAAAACTACGCGGCTTTACGGCAGAGATACGAGTGAAGGAGTTGATTATGGGGAGCTAAAATAAGTAAGGTAGCGGTTTGTCGTTGGGCTAATGCCAAAAGGGGGGGCTAAAGCCCAACTACAAACCTAAAAAGCCGAAAGCGAGGGCTAAAGCCCAACTACAAACCTAAAAATTGAGGATAAAAATAAAAAAATATACTTCCTAACTGATACCTTAATAAAAGCCAACTCATTATAAGATCAGCAATTTAGATGACCGCAACTGAATCCATCCAACACAAAAAAGCCAAAGCTCTCAAACCCACCAGCCGCCGCCCTGCTAAAGAACTTTGCAGTGAATGCGGCCTGTGCGATACATATTATATCCATTACGTCAAGGAAGCGTGCGCTTTCCTAACTCAGCATATAGCGGAACTCGAAGCAGAAATACACGGGCGATCGCGCAATTTAGATAACCCCGATGATTGGTATTTTGGCGTTAATCAAACGATGATGGCGGCTCGCAAGAAAGAACCAATTGAGGGCGCACAGTGGACGGGAATTGTCAGCACAATAGCCATAGAAATGCTCAATCGGGGCATTGTTGAAGGTGTAGTTTGCGTCCAAAATACCAAGGAAGATCGCTTTCAACCCATGCCGATTATTGCCACAACTCCAGAGGAAATATTAGCGGCAAAAGTCAATAAGCCAACGCTTTCTCCTAACCTTTCAGTTTTGGAACAAATCGAAAAATCAGGGATGAAGCGGCTGTTAGTAATTGGTGTGGGCTGTCAAATTCAAGCTTTGCGAACAGTGGAGAAAAAACTCGGTTTAGAAAAGCTCTATGTTTTGGGCACTCCCTGTGTTGATAACGTCAGTCGTGCTGGTTTGCAGAAATTCCTAGAAACTACTAGCCGTTCTCCTGAAACAGTGGTGTCTTACGAGTTTATGCAGGATTTTAACGTTCACTTTAAACATGAAGATGGCTCAACTGAAAAAGTGCCATTTTTTGGGCTGAATACTAAGGAACTTAAGGATGTTTTTGCTCCTTCTTGTCTTAGCTGTTTTGATTACGTCAATAGCTTGGCTGATTTAGTTGTTGGCTACATGGGCGCACCTTTTGGCTGGCAGTGGATTGTGGTTAGAAATGATACAGGACAAGAAATGTTAGACTTAGTAATCGAACAGCTAAATACTCAGCCTGTGATGTCTCAGGGTAATAGAATGCCCGCTGTTCAGCAAAGTATTCCTGCTTATGAAAAGGGGGTGACTTTGCCAATGTGGGCGGCAAAATTAATGGGAGTATTTATTGAGAAAATTGGGCCTAAAGGTTTAGAATATGCGCGGTTTTCTATCGATTCTCATTTCACTCGGAATTATCTCTATGTGAAGCGGAATCACCCGGAGAAATTAGAGGCTCATGTGCCGGAATTTGCTAAGCGAATTGTGGGACAATATAAGTTGCCAGAATCTTAGGTAATATCAAAATGTAAGGTGGGCGCTGCGGTAATCAATTTTTGCTATTAACCAAAAATTGATCGCCGCAGCGCCCACCCTACGAAGCCGGCCCTACAGCATCGATCGCAGCTTCCAGCGCGATCGCAACATGAGTCCAATGCGTTCCCCCTTGACAAAAAGCAATATATGGCTCTCGCAACGGCCCATCAGCCGAAAACTCTGATGTACTTCCATCAATAAAAGTACCACCAGCCATCACCAACTGACTCTCATATCCTAGCATCGGTGCAGGCACGGGATCTAAATAGGAACCCACTGGAGAATTCTGCTGAATTGCCCTACAAAAAGCCACCAATTTTGCAGCAGACTCAAACCGAATTGCCTGAATTACATCCCGTCGCTTCGCAGCAGGCATTGGGTTTACCTGATAACCCAATTTATAAAAAACATAGCTAGTTAAATGATTTCCCTTCATTGCTTCCCCGACCAATTGAGGTGCTAAAAATAAACCTTGAAATAGCAAGCGATTCAAATCAAAAGTTGCACCTCCGCCGCTACCAATTCCAGGCGCAGTTAATCGACAAGTAGCTGCCTCCACTAAATCTGCTCTGCCTGCTATATAACCCCCAGCAGGGACAATAGTACCGCCTGGATTTTTAATCAGCGAACCTGCTATCAAATCAGCACCAACACTCGGCGGTTCGCACTCATCCACAAATTCACCGTAACAATTATCTACAAAGCAAATTGTGTTAGAATTCTGATGCTTGACTATTTGAACGATTTTTTCAATATCAGAAATTGATAAACTCGGTCGCCAAGAATAGCCGCAGGAACGTTGGATAAAAACCAGGCGAGTTTTGTCTGTTACAGCAGACTTTAACCCCTGCCAGTCCACACTTCCGTCCTTAGCTAGAGGCAACTCGCGGTAACTAATGCCAAACTCAATTAGAGAACCTTGACCTTGACCCCGCAAACCGATAACTTCTTCCAGAGTATCGTAGGGAGCCCCCACCACCGCCAGCATTTCGTCACCGGGACGGAGATTACCAAACAAAGCGCAGGCGATCGCGTGAGTTCCCGAAACAAACTGCACTCGCACAGCCGCAGCCTCGGCCCCCACGATTTCAGCAAACACTCGGTCGAAAATCTCACGCCCCAAATCGTCGTGACCGTAGCCCGTCACCCCAGCAAAATGGTGGACACCTACGCGATGGTGGCGAAAGGCATCAAGAACTCGTTTGAGATTTTGCTTGACTGTCGCGCCAATTCCAGAAAAAATCTGAGAGAGAGCCTGCTCTGCTTCTTGTAGCCGTTCAGCGCTATTCATCCTCACCTCCCTCACTATCTGAGTGCGCGGTGTTTATTATCGCCTAGATGCGGCCCCTATTTCATAAACCTATTACTTCATGACGATCGCAACTTCAACAACAAAACTTAGCCCTGATTGGACAATCATAGGCTTTATGGCATTTCTCCATATTGGAGCCTTATTTGCTCTGCTGCCTAGTAACTTTAGCTGGCCAGCCATCGGTCTAGCTTTATTTATGCACTGGGTGACAGGCGGCTTAGGCGTTACCTTGGGATTTCATCGCTTGGTGACACACCGCAGTTTTCAGACCCCAAAATGGCTAGAATACTTCCTAGTTTTTTGCGGAACTCTCTCCTGCCAAGGCGGCCCCATCGAATGGGTAGGATTGCACAGGTTGCACCACGCGCACTCCGACACAGACCCAGACCCTCATGATTCCAATCAAGGCTTCTGGTGGAGTCACATGGGTTGGATGCTCTATAAGCTTCCGATCAGAGAGCAAATCCCCCGTTATACCAAAGATATTGCCGACGACCCAGTTTATAAATTTTTCCAAAACTACTTTATTCCAATTCAATTTGCCTTTGGTTTTTTGCTCTACTTCCTGGGCGGTTGGCCCTTCGTTGTTTGGGGTGTTTTTGCCCGAATTGTGATAGTATTTCACTGCACTTGGTTTGTTAACAGCGCTACTCACAAATTTGGCTATCGTACCTACGATACAAGCGATCGCTCCACTAACTGTTGGTGGGTAGCACTCGTAACCTACGGCGAAGGCTGGCACAACAATCATCACGCTTTTCAATACTCTGCTCGTCATGGTTTGAAATGGTGGGAAATTGACCTAACTTGGATGACAATTCACCTTTTGCAAACACTCGGTTTAGCCACCAAAGTAAAACTCGCAGAAGCAGAAAATTAGCGATCGGTAATTGGTAATGGGTAATTAGTAATATCTGAAAATCTATTACTCATTCCCTCCCCAAATCAATTACCGATAATCTGCGCCGATCGCAAAAAAACCTTTACTCCCTAAAACTTTCTATCTAGATCGAGCATGACAATTGCCACCGAACCCAAACTAGAACTCAATTGGACGCACATCATTAGTTTGGCAGTAGTTCACATCGGAGCTTTGTGCGCCATATTTCCAAGTAACTTTAACTGGGCCGCCGTTAGTTTAGCGATAATTCTGCACTGGGTAACGGGCGGTTTAGGCATCACTTTAGGATGGCACCGCCTAGTCAGCCACCGCAGCTTTCAGACACCAAAGTGGGTAGAATATTTCCTAGTTTTTTGCGGTGTCCTTTCCGGCCAAGGAGGAGTAATTCACTGGGTGGGATTGCACCGAGTCCATCACCAACACTCCGATCAAGGAGTGCTAGATCCTCACGATTCTCGGCGCGGCTTTTGGTGGAGTCACATCGGTTGGATGTTTTATCACTGTCCTGCTCTTGAGACAATCGATCGGTGTACAAAAGACATTGCCGACGACCCAGTTTATAAGTTTTTTCAAAATTATTTTCTTCCAATTCAGATTGCCTTTGGGCTTTTACTGTTGTTAATTGGAGGTTTACCTTTTGTCGTTTGGGCAATCTTTGTTCGCCTAGCGTTAGTATACCATTGCACCTGGTTTGTTAACAGCGCTACTCACAAATTTGGCTATCGTACCTACGAAACAAGTGATAGTTCTACTAACTGCTGGTGGGTAGCACTCGTTACCTACGGTGAAGGCTGGCACAACAATCACCACGCTTTTCAATACTCTGCTCGTCACGGTTTGAAATGGTGGGAAATTGACATAACTTGGATGACAATTCAATTGCTGCAAACACTTGGTTTAGCTACTAAGGTGAAACTGGTTCAAAGGTAATATTGTTAACGGTTAACAGTTAACTGTTAACAGTTAACAATTAACAATCTAAAACAGACCATTCCCCTGAACAATATGTTTGAGTGTAGTCAAAGTTTTTAAACCAATCAATCCTCGGCGATAACCTTTTTGATTAGACATTCCCAAAAAGATCGCATCTCCCCGGTTTTGATAGCGGGAAAACCGAGGCGAAGCATTAATAAAAGTAGATGCACTGTTGACATCTAATGCAAACTCGCGGCTTTCTTCGTAGGATTCTGTGGCTATGCTATCAGCATGGCCGCTACTGTAGCGATTAATCCACGCGATCGCACCTTCTAAATTCTCAACTACTTTAAAAGCCACAGTTTTGTTTAAATAAGGTTGATTCCACTCGCCAACCTCAGCTAATCTCAACTCTGGAAAATCAGCTACCAAATCTGCATCTCCCCTAATTTCAAAGCCTTTCTCTTTTAAACTATTCCACAGCCGCACTAAAGAGGAAGGCTTTTGATTGGGGTCAATTAACACTTTTTCAATCGCATTCACTGGATCGGGCTCGCTTTGATGACTATCTAAAATCATCCACCTCGCCATTTCTAGGCTTCCTGTAGGCGACCAATAAAGATAACAATTACCCATAGCTGACCTCAAAGCAGGCGCAGTGGATTGTCGCACCACCTGCTGTACTAAGCTGGGGCGACCGTAAGGAATCACCAAATTTATATACTGGTCTTGGGTGACTAAATCTCGAATTGAAGCACCGCGATCGGCTGGTAGTATTTCCAGAGATCCTGTTGGCAAACCGACTTCATCGATCGCAGCATTCAAAGCTTCAGCAATTACGGTGTTAGAATGACTCGCCTCGGTTCCTCCTTTGAGGATTAAACTGTTGGCACTTTTGAGACACAAACCCGCTGCGATCGCGGCTAACTCCGGAAACGCCTCATAAACTAAAGCTATCACCCCCAAGGGGATCTGTTGACAGTAAACCTGACACTGATCCACCTGGTAAGAAGCGCTAGTCACTCTGCCAATCGGATCTGGCATTTCCCCTAGCCGCTGGATAATCTGCACTGTTGTCTGCAACCTTTCCGGTGTCAGTTTCAACCACTCCACAATCAATTCGGGAATAGCCATCTCGCGACTGGCTTCTAAATCCAGAGTATTTGCTTCTAAAATATCATTCTGGCGATGTTTGAGTCCCCGCGCCATCGCCTGCAAAGCCGCAGCACGATCGGTGCCCTTAACTCCAGCCAACTCCAATGACGCTTGGTAAGCGCGGCGAGCGGCATTTGTCGAATCTTGTATTGAGGTAGAATCTTCGGTTGTCATCAAGCTAACGTCTGTAAGCCAGCCAGACCATAAGCGCTGGTAGCATCGCTAGTAGCACCGCTGCGATCGCCCAGATCGTAATATTCGACCCTGGCGATCGCAGCGCCAGCGGTAGCCAAATCACCAGCGGCACTAAAATCATTACCAAAGCTAGCGGCAAATAATGCCCCTTCAAACCCGGATGTGCTCTGTTCCACTGGTGGCCGCTCCAGCGCCAAGCTTGTTTATATGGATAATTAGTAGACAACTGTTCTATTACATAGCCGCTCTCGTCCAATACAAATATTTGCTGACAGCGATTGCAACCAAAAGCTTCTGTCAACGTTATCGGCACTAGGCGACCCCTCCGCCGACAAGGGCAAGGGTAGTCACCATTCAAATCAATCTTTTGAGCTTTCTGAGATGGCACGAGCGATCGTAAAATCAAAAGCGTTTATGCAGAGACGATCTTAAGATATCGATTTATTAATGACAAATCTCAATTATTCCCTGTCCAGGCTATGCACTGCCAATTGAGAACCCAAGGCAGGCAGCGAATAATCCTTGACGTGGAGATCGTTTTGTCCAATTCTACCAATAATTCTCCTTCTTTAACCAACTCTAAAGGTTGATGTAAAGGATGCTTGGTAAAAATCTTAACTTTAATCTCTAACTTATTTATATCATTTTAAGCGGGTGACGCGATTCGAACGCGCGACATTCACCTTGGCAAGGTGACGCTCTACCACTGAGCTACACCCGCGTTAACTGCGGTAAATACTATAGTCTCAAAATCACCTGGATTTGTCAAGTCTATTTTAGAAATTTTTTCAGGCAATTTTGTAGCGGGTCAGAAAAACCTGGAGGAATGGCAGTGCAGAGAGTTGTGAAGGCACATTCTCAACACTACCATCAAGCGCGATCGCGATCGCTATCCCGGCATTTCCGGCGCAATAGCGCGGTTGGGAACAGAGGGCAAAACTTGAGCAGGAGGATGGCCAGAAGCGAGTTGACTGTAAGAATCCACAGCTTGACCCTTAACTTGACGCATCAAACTAGCCATTTCCAAAGCCCCCATCGCATAATCCCAGCCCTTATTGCTTTTAATACCCGCCCGTTCCAAAGCTTGCTGCATCGTGTCCGCCGTCAGAATGCCAAAAATCACCGGCACCCCAGTTTGAAAGCTAGCAGCGGCAATACCCTTAGCCACCTCACCAGCCACAAAGTCAAAATGAGGAGTTTGACCACGAATCACAGCCCCCAGACAGATTACTGCATCGTAGCGGCCAGTGAGAGCCAATTGATGAGCAACCATAGACACCTCAAAACTCCCCGGAACCCAAGCATAATCTACCTGAGTCCCGTGAGGATTCGGATCTACACCGTGACGCTTCAAACAATCTTGAGTGCCTTCCAAAAGCTTGCCAGTAATCAAGTCATTAAAACGACCGATGACAATAGCAAACTTAAAAGATTCTGTCTGAGTAAAATTCCCCTCAAAAACGGCCATGTTAGTAGTTCTTAGTTAATTGGCGATCTTCCTTACTTTTGGCTTAAACCACCAAAAAGTTCAAAGCAGCCACAACTAGGACAAGACCGATCCAAACGCCAGAACCGAGGAAAATCAGGCTTTTAGATTGGTTCCAGTTTTGAGGAGAGGCATAGGCGACGGGAACGCCAACAACCATCACGAACGACAACAGAACCAAAGCCACTAAAACAAGTTGAAATAGGATTGATAACATTTTTTCTCCTTCCGATGCAAGATTACCTTAAGTAGAAATACGCAGGTGTTTGCGCTAAATTTTGAGTAGGCGATCTGTAAAACTTAATTCAATCTAGTATTAGCTAGACTGAGGCTTACTTCCTGTGTGAGCGCTCGCCTGACACCGCAGCATCAGGATTTTTCCGACCTTAACAGGCAATCCCGGTCGAGCTGACCGTTCTTTGCAAATAGATCCCTCAGTAGTAAGCTACCAGAAATTGTGTTCTCTCAGTTGGGGTTTTTAAATTTTGAGCATGAACTTAATTTTGTGCCACACTACAGCAGATTTTGATGCCCTGGCAGCGGCAGTGGGGCTTTGTGTGCTGCACCCCGGTAGCAAGATTGTCCTAACTGGAGGGTGTCACCCAACTGTGCGGGATTTTTTAGCTTTGCACCGGGACGAATATCCTCTGATTGAACGTCGTTCAGTTAATCCGCAACATATTCGCTCAATTATGGTAGTGGATGCTGCCGATCGCGATCGCTTGGGAAAAGCTGCTGAGTGGCTAGACTTACCCCATCTAGAAGCAATTACTATCTACGATCATCACCTCAACGCCCCGTCAGACATTCCTGCTACAGCCAGCTACATAGAACCTGTAGGCGCTACCACCACTTTAATTGTAGAAAAGCTGCGCTTAGTAGAGGAAGGTAGGGAAGGTGGGGAAGGTAGGGGAGATGGGGGAGGTAGGGAAGGTGGGGAAGGTAGGGAAGGTGGGGGAGGTAGGGAAGATTTAACTTCCTCATCTCCCCCATCTCCCCCATCTCCC
>DATGYA010000389.1:0-19689 GCA_035298405.1 Kamptonema sp.
ATAATTTCTGCTTTACGCTTTTGGATTTCTGCACGCAGTTCTGGTGTAATAATTCCATCAGGGGCGTTAGCGCGAAACTTTTCACCCTCAATAAAAACTTGAATATCTAAGCTGCGAAGATAAGTTAAAAACTCAACCGTATTCAAAATTAAACCCCTTCGTAACTATTGTTACTGGATAGGTATATTTGCAAACTGCACTGCTTATTACCTAACCCAGCATTTTTATCACACTTCTAAGACTGTATAAATCATTCCTGGGAATGAAACTTTAATGATTATAACTATGGTATTAAGCTAAAAGACAACGCAGTGAACAAAGTATCGCAAGGTTTAGGCTCATGATATTCATGCCTCATAATTTTCTGTTTGTATGGCTGGTTCAACTGCTGTCGATTGCGGTAATTGGCGGGGGGGGCTACATTCTCTATGAGTGGTACGAAGGAGAACTTGTAGGAACATTTTACTTAGTGGCTGGGCTAATAATGGTTCTGTGGACTTTTGGCGGTCGTTTTATCAGTTTGCCACTGCTGCGCCGTCCTGGAGCCGATGAACCTAAGTTTATGCGTAGCAAAACTGTGCAACGTTTGCCACGACCGGATGGTAGTGTGCTGCAAGTAGAGTTTTTTGGCCCTGAAGATGGTCAACCGATTATCTTGTCACACGGTTGGGGGCCAAACAGTACTGTATGGTATTATGCCAAACGACAACTGAGCGATCGCTTCCGAGTAATTGTTTGGGATCTACCAGGGTTAGGAAAATCCTCCAAACCGAAAAACAACGATCATTCTATAGAAAAATATGCCCGTGACTTGGAAGCTGTGGTTGCTTTGGTGACAGCCACTACCAAAGGGAGTATCGCAGGGGATAAACCTGTTATTTTGGTAGGACACAGCATGGGTGGGATGATTAACCTCACATTTTGTAGGCTGTTTCCAGAGCAATTAGGGAGTCGGGTGGCTGGCTTAATTCTGGTAGATACTACTTACACCAATCCGGTAAAAACTTGTATTTTTAGCGGTTTAGTACGTAAATTGCAGAAACCGCTACTCGAACCTGTGTTGTACCTAACTATCGTGCTGTGGCCGATTTTTTGGTTGATGACTTGGCTCTCGTATTTGAATGGTTCATTGTACATCACCGTCGAACTATCTGGATTTACGGGTACTGAAACACGGGGTCAACTAAGTTTTGCAGGTTTCTTATCAGCATTGGGTTCGCCTGGGGTTCTGGCTCGTGGCACACTAGCAATGTTTAAGTTTGACGAAACAGACACACTGGCAAATATTAACGTACCTGTGTTGGTGGTTTGCGGGGCTTCAGATATAGCAACTAAACCTGTGGCAAGCGATCGCATGAAAGCAGAATTGCCTTACTCTGAAAGAGTCACCCTAAAACCAGGTGGACACATGGCATTGATGGAACAAAACCAGCAGTTTTCCGAAGCAGTCAGCACTTTTTGTGCTCGCTGCTCAAACTCAATTGTTTCTCGTTAAAATTCCACGTCTTCTCGCTCCTGACTCATAGTTCCAACTTTATCCACACCTTTTGCCGCCCAATATGTTGTTTCAATGTACTTATGTCTCGCCACCAAAAAGAAAATATTTCAAGGTTGCAAAAGCTTGCGGAACATCTCTGGCAATCTGTTCAAACAAGGCAGTAGTCAAAAATAGAATGTCGATACCTTTTTCTTGTAGTTGTAATGCCAATTCGTAAGGCGAGAGGGTGACATCTTTACTAATTCCCACAAGTTGAGCGCCGTTAAGCAACGCTCCCCAAATCTCAAATGTAGCAGCATCAAAAGAAGCATTTGAGGCTTGGGCTACTTTATCAGATGGTGAAAATTCTATATAATTCGTATTGCACACTAACCGATTTACAGCTTTGTGAGGTACAGCAACTCCCTTGGGTTTTCCTGTAGAACCAGAGGTATAAATAATATATGCTAAACGATCGCTATTTAATTCACTTTTGGGATTGTCTTCCTTTTCTTGGGTAATAATTTCCCAGTCTTTATCTATAGAAATAATTGGTTTTGAGAAACCTTCAAAATGCTTGAGTAAGTTTTCTTGTGTCAGTAATACTGAAACTTGTGCATCTTCCAACATAAAATTTAGACGTTCTTCGGGATAGCTAGGGTCTAATGGAATATATGCTCCCCCTGCTTTCAGAATACCCAATAACCCGACGATCATTTCTATAGACTGTGAAATACAAATACCCACTAAAACTTCTGAACCTACTCCTATTTTTTGTAAGTGGTGTGCTAGTTTATTGCTGCGATTATTCAACTCTTGATAAGTCAGTTGCTCGTTAGCAAAGTTGACTGCTATAGAATCAGGATACTGCTGTACCTTTTCTTCAAACAATTGATGGATACACTTATCTTGAGGATAATCTGCTTGAGTGTTATTCCATTCCACCAATACCTGATGTAACTCCGCTTCACTTAATAGCGGTAAATTTGTAATTCGTTCTTCTGGATTTGCAACAATAGCTGATAACAGAGTTTTAAAATGTTCCACCATCCGGCTAATAGTAGCTCGATCAAATAAATCTGTGTTGTAAACTATCACACCTCGGAGTCCTTCAGAATACTCCCAGTTTCCGCCCCATAAGCTCCTAAAATCTTCCGAACACTTCCACAAATGCAGTTCTAAATCAAACCGAGTTTTTTTGATGCCAATATTCATAAAACTAGGGACTAACCCAGGTAGTTCTAGGGCTGACATTGGCGCATTCTGAAAACCAAATACCACTTGAAATAGGGGATGATGGCTCAAGTTACGCTCTGGATGCAGTTCTTCAACTAACTTTTCAAAGGGTAAATCTTGGTGGCTGTATGCTCCTAACGTTACTTCCCTTACTCTGCCTAGTAATTCCCGAAAAGTCGGGTTTCCAGATAAGTTACTACGTAGCACCAAACTATTGACAAAAAAACCAATTATTCCTTCAATTTCGCTGCGATTGCGGTTAGCAATTGGTGAACCTAGCGCGATATCTTCTTGATGTGTGTAGCGGTAAAGTAACGTTTGAAATGCTGCCACCAGTGTCATAAATAAGGTGACACCTTCTTGCTGTGACAGCTTTTCTAGTGCATCAATTAGATTTTTCGGTAACTCTATAAATTGGGTTGCTCCTTGATAGCTTTGTATCGCTGGTCTTGGTTTATCGGTAGGCAGATGCAGTATGGAAATACCTTTTAATTGCTCCCGCCAGTAAGCTAACTGGGTTTGAAGTATTTCTCCTTGCAACCACTGGCGCTGCCAGTGAGCAAAATCGGCATACTGAAGAGGTAGTTCTAATAGAGGAGAAGGCTGGTTTTGTGCAAAAGCTGCGTACAGAGTTCCCAGTTCCCGAATCAGTACCCCCATAGACCAATCATCACAGATAATGTGGTGCATATTCAGTAATAGAATATATTCTGTTTCAGAAAGAACGAGGAGTATTACTCGCAGCAATGGCCCGGACGATAAATCGAAGGGATGTTCTATCTCTTCGTTAATAATGGACTTTGCTTTAACCTCTTGTTCATCATCTGACAATTGCTGGAGGTCTAATACAGAAATAGGTATTGTTAAGCTGGGCGCAATAGCTTGTAGGGGTTGCCCATCCGACACAATAAAAGTTGTGCGTAAGGTTTCGTGGCGACGCACGATTTCGTTAAAAGTCTGTTCTAGTGCGGCTAAATTCAGCGAACCTGTCAAACGAATTACTGTCGGCACATTGTAGATAGCGTTGCCGGGGATCAACTGGTCGAGAAACCATAACCGTTGTTGAGCAAAAGATGCTGGAAAAACAAAGACTTCTTCAGAAGACATATCGATCCTTATTTTAAATTTTGTGCTTTCTCAATACAGGCTCTTAGCTGTGCGGCAAGAACTTGGATATGGGGTTTTCTCAGCATAGTTAGGTGATTGCCAGGAATCTGATGAATTTCTGTTCCTCCTACAGTTAGCTGATCCCAACCCATACTCGACTCTTCCTTGGCAATGCCTGACTGAACCTTTGTTGTGAAAAGATTAATTCGTTTAGGGTAGGTTTGCGGAACGTAGTTAAGAACTGCTTGGCTATTAGCATAGAAAACACGAAGCATTGGACGAATTGCTAACTCGCTTAAAAGTCTTAACTTAGATTCTTCAGGTATAATGTTGACTGGGGCATCCTCTTTTAGGATGAGGTGAGAGAAGAGATTGGTTTGGAGCGATCGCGTTAGGGACTCCCAAAAGGAGTTTCGCACAATTTTATTAAAATTAGCCAACCGAGAAGTTAAACTGTTAATTCGATTCTTGGCGATCGCGATAATTAGATATAAATAATCGAGGAAGAAGGGCCATATATATCGCGCCACTGTCGTCAGCATAAACTTGAAACCATTACCCAAAGAAGGTACATTGCCCGGAATTGGTGCTAAAGTGTCAAGCACAGCAAGTAAAGCCACTTCTTCCCCAGACTTTTGGAGTTGTTGAGCCATTTCAAAAGCAACCCAACCTCCAAAAGACCAACCTCCTAAAAAATAAGGGCCTTTAGGCTGCACTGAGCGCAATGCTTCAATGTAGTGAGCAGCCATATCCTCAATGTTAGTTAGTGGAGAACTTTTTCCGTCAAGTCCAATGGGTTGTAGCCCATAAAACGGTTGATTTTTTCCCAAATGATTAGCTAATTCGTAATAAGGAAAGACAACGCCAAAAATTGGATGGACGCAGAAGAAAGGTGAATTTGAACCAGCAGGTTGAATCGTAACTAAAGGCGACCAGGGGAGAGAATCTGCTTTTGAGGATAGAGCAGTTGCTAAACTTTCAATGGTGGGATTTAAAAATAAGCTAGATAGCGGCAATTCGCGCTCAAAATGCTTGTGTATTTGCTTTAATAGGCGTACAGTTAAAAGCGAATCTCCTCCCAAGTCGAAGAAGTTATCGTAAATACCAACACGCTCAACATTAAGCACTTCAGCCCAAATTTTTGCCAAAGTTGACTCGGTTGGAGTCCGAGGAGCGATAAATGTTTTATCTACTAAGCTGCTAGCCGGACTGTCGAGTTCTGTTAGCGCCAAACGATTGACTTTGCCATTAGCTGTTAGTGGCAGATAATCCAGCATTACAAAAGCTTTGGGAACCATGTATTCTGGTAATTTTTCTTTTAATAATTTACGTAGTAGAGATACTAAATTTTGCGTCTCTACATTGGTAACAATATAAGCCACTAAATACCGATCGCCAGATAGGTTTTCTTTAACAATTACTACTGCATTTTGAACACTTTGATGCTGACTCAGCACTGTTTCGATTTCTGATAACTCAATGCGGAATCCCCGAATTTTTACTTGATTATCAATGCGACCTAAAAATTCAATATTCCCGTCTGGTCGATACCGAGATAAATCACCCGTCTTGTAAAGTCGCGTTCCCTTTTTATCGTTAAAAGGATTGGAAATAAACTTTTCAGTAGTTAATTCGGGGCGATTAAGATAGCCTTGTGCCAATCCCTCACCAGCTATGAATAATTCGCCAGTAATTCCAATTGGTAAAGGTTGTAAATGTTTATCTAATATATAAATTTGAGTATTAGGAATAGGGCGACCAATAGGCGGCTTTTCAATGATATGACTAATCTCTGCAACGGTTGACCAAACTGTAGCTTCAGTAGGGCCGTAAGCATTAAAAAAACGATGCTGAGAGTTACACCAAAGTTTGACAATATCATCGGTGCAGGATTCGCCTGCACATATAATAGTTTCCAATGCCGGAAGTGATTCTGTAGGTAGGATTGCTAATACTGCGGTTGGAAGGGTGACGTGAGTAATAGCTTTTTCGCGCAATAGTTTGAGCAAAGGTTGTCCGGGTAGAAGGGATTCTTTGTTTGCTAAATAAAGAGTTGCTCCTGTTTGCAGTGCCATGACAATCTCAAAAATTGAGGCATCGAAACTTAATGATGCAAATTGCAAAATATGGTTACTTGGTTGTAAATTGAAAACCTCAATCTGAGCTTTTGCTAAGTTAGACAATCCTTGATGTTGGAGCAAAACACCTTTAGGTTTTCCTGTTGAGCCAGAGGTGTAGATAACATAAGCTAGGTTGTCAGATTTTACACAACTGGTTGGGTTTTCTTGGCTGTGTTGTGTAATAGTTGCCCAATCTTTATCTATGCAAATAATTGGATTTGAGAAGTCGTCAAAATGCTTGAGCAACTTGTGTTGTGTCAGCAATACTGAAATTTGTGCATCTTCTAGCATGAAGTCAAGACGCTCTTGAGGTAGGCTCGGATCTAAAGGAAGGTATGCTCCTCCAGCTTTGAGGATGCCTAATAATGTGACGATCGCCTCTAACGATCGCTCTATACAAATGCCTACTAAAACGTCAGGGACTACCCCCAATTTTTGTAGGTGATGTGCTACTTGGTTAGCTCGAATATTTAGTTGGCGGTAGGTTAACTGCTGCTTGTCAAATACTAGCGCGATCGCATCGGGAGTTTTCTCTACCTGCGCTTCAAATAACTGATGAAAACACTTGTTCTCTGGGTTGTCTCTTTTAGTGTCATTCCAATCAATTAATAACTCTTGTCGTTCTTCTTCAGTAAGCAAAGACAAATCTGTAAGATGCTGTTCTGGATTGGCGACAATGCTTTCTAGCAGCGTTTGGAAATGTCCCAGCATTCGCGTAATGGTTGTGTCATCAAATAAATCGGTGCTATAAACCATTTGTCCTTTTAAACTTTCCAAGTCCTGCCACAGATGGAACTCTAAATCAAGCTTTGCAGTTTTGCTGTCGAACTCAAATACCGAAAGCTTTAACCCAGGTAATTCTAGCGTTTCGATAGGAGTATTTTGCAGGCTAAATACAACCTGAAAAAAAGGATGATAACTCAAATCTCGCTCTGGATGCAGTTCCTCTACCAGCTTTTCAAAAGGCAAGTCCTGATGGCTGTATGCCCCTAATGTCACCTCTCGCACTCGATTCAACAATTCTCGAAACGTCAGCTTATTTGAGAAATCTGTACGTAGCACCAAGCTATTAACAAAAAAACCAATTAATCCTTCTAGCTCGCTACGATTGCGATTAGCAATAGGTGAACCTACTGTAATATCCTCTTGCTGCGTGTAGCGATAGAGCAAAGTCTGAAACGCTGCCAGCATTGTCATAAACAAGGTAACGCCTTCTTGGGAACTCAGTGCTTCTAACGCTTGAGTTAAGGAGTGTGGTAGCTCTAAAAATTGTTTTGCACCTTTGTAGGTAGGAACTGCTGGTCTTAGTCGGTCGGTGGGGAGATTCAATACCGAAATCCCGTCTAATTGCTTTTGCCAATAAGCTAACTGGGTTTGTAGGGGCGTACAGCCGTTTGTTCCTACTGCTTGCAGCCACTTCCCTTGCCATTCGGCGAAATCTGCATATTGAATGGGTAGTTCTGGTAGGGGTGTAGACACGGAGTCGCTTGTCGTTAGACATTGCTTATCTTCTGCAAAGGCTTTGTATAATAGCCCCAATTCTTTAATTAGCACTCCAATTGACCAGCCATCGGCAACAATGTGATGTAAATTTAGCAGCAGCAGATATTCTGCTTCATCCATTTGTAGCAGCTTTACTCGCAGCAATGGGCCAGTGGTGAGGTTGAAAGGACGTTGAGCCTCTTGGTTTACGATTTGCTGCACTTGTGTGTCGCGTTCTTGGCTCTCGAAATTGCGTAGGTCTATTAGGGGAAGAGGTATGGTTAAACTGGGTGCGATCGCCTGCACTGGTTGCTGCTCTACCATAACAAACGTAGTGCGTAAGGTTTCGTGGCGACGTACAATTTCGTTAAATGTCTGCTTTAAGGCGGTGAAGTTGAGGGAACCTGTCAGGTGAAGTGCTGTTGATACGTTGTAAAATGGATTGCCCGGTGCTAATTGGTCAAGAAACCACAATCGCTGTTGAGCGAAAGAAGTGGGAAAAACGAAAACCTCTGCTTCTTCAGAAAAATTAAGTTCTTCATCATCTGTAAGACTACTGAAAATATACTGGCTCATAAGTGAAGCGCAAATAGTTGTGGTGGAATTTATGGAAATTACCCGACAGAGGTTAAAAGGGTAACTCCTGAATCGACTCTAACAGCCGTTTTGAATATTGCGATCGCCTCTTATAAACCTGTACCAATTGATCTGTCTGAAATTTAAAAGCGTCAAATCCTATCCTCAGAACGAATATATAACCTCAGAACGAATATATAAGTTGCAGTGTGGACACTTCCCTTTTTGTATCTTCATGAGTCGAGAGACTCTTGTCGATGGGTTCTCTCGTAGTTATAATTATAAGTATTGCTTATTTTATAACTACGAGATAGCTGAAAAAGTTATGTTTCGCCGAGCTTGAATCACCCATCAATTGCGATGCCTGGGGACTTCGGCCGACGGTGAGGCTTCGCTATTTCTGCGCCATGAGGTGCAGATGCACATCCAGAAGGATTGCTGAGCTAAAGTGAGAGAGAAACCTTTGCTAACTAGCACTCAATCTGAGCAGGAAACTAAAAATGAGTCAGTATATCCTGGCTATTCTCACCGCAATTATCATCGGCTACGCTGTAAATTCCTCTGTGAGAGTGATCAGCGGAGGTGAGGAAGGTTTAGTCGAACGTTTAGGTCAATACAACCGAACCCTCAAGGCTGGACTCAATTTTATCATTCCTTTAATAGAAAAGGTGGTCTGCGTAGATACCACCCGCGAACGGGTTTTAGATGTAGAACCCCAGTCAACTATTACTAATGATAATGTGGCTCTAGAAATAGATGCAGTGGTTTACTGGCGGGTGCTGAATTTGGAGAAAGCTTTCTACGCGATCGATCGCATTGAGTTAGCGCTTTCTAATTTGGTTTTAACTACTCTCCGTTCTGAAATAGGTCGCTTGCCAATGCAGCAGACTCTTTCTACAACTGATGCCATTAATCGCACTTTGTTGAGTAAGTTGGATCAAGCGACAGCTAATTGGGGTGTTAAAATTATCCGGGTTGAAATTAAAGGTATTACTCCTCCTAAAGCCGTGAGAGAATCTATGGAGTTGGAACGATCTGCCAAAAGTGAAAAGCAAGCTACGATCACTAAAGCTGAGGGTAAGGCCGCGTCTATTGAACGTCTTGCTAAAGCCTTAAATTTGCCACCTGAGAGTGAAGAGTTTAGAAATTTTCTCATTGCTCAAACTTATGTAGAAGCTAATAGTCAACTGAGTGAGAGTGCAAATTCAAAAGTAATTTTCATGGACCCAAAAGCTCTATCAGAGGCTATTAATGAATTAACGGGAGGTTTAAATAATCCACCTTAAGTAATGCGAGCGCACTTTTTTAATTCTTAGCTTCTAAATATAGCATCAGCAACTTGACAAACATCGCGCATTTCTTTAACATCGTGAACTCTGAGGATATCAGCGCCACGCGCGATCGCACTTGTGCAAGCCGCCGCCGTCCCCCAGATTCTCTGCTGAGGATCGGGTTGATTTAAAATATGACCAATAAAGCTTTTGCGAGAGACACCTACTAAAATTGGACAACCTAAAGACTGAAATTTTGGTAACTCCCGTAATATTTTTAAGTTTTGGTTGTAAGTCTTGGCAAAACCAATTCCAGGGTCTATAATGATATTAAATTTATTAATTCCGGCAGCAATTGCTGCTTCAACTCTATTCTCTAAAAACTGATAAATTTCCCCAATTAAATCTTGATAATCTGTCAACTTTTGCATTGTCTGCGGCGTACCCCGAATGTGCATCAATATAATTGGAACGCCCAACTTTGCCGCTGTTGGCAACATTTCTGGGTCAAAAGTAGCGCCAGAAATATCATTGATTATATCAGCACCGGCCTCGATCGCAGCTTTGGCAACAGCGGCCCGTGTTGTATCAACAGAAATCGGGACTGTAGCGCAAATATTTTTGCTAGAGCGTAAGATTTCTAATAAGGGAATAACTCGATTTAGTTCTTCTTCTAGGGTAATTTCCTCGGCACCAGGCCGAGTTGATTGACCGCCAATGTCGATAATATCAACACCATTTTCTACCATTTGCTGAGCTTGTGCTGTGGCAGATTCTAGAGTGTTAAATTGGCCGCCGTCGCTAAAACTATCAGGAGTGACATTGAGCACTCCCATGATGTAAGTGCGTTTACACCACTCAAAAGATTGACCTCTAATTGTCAATTTATGGTTAGTCATTAGTCATAAATTGTACAGTTAATTCTTAACTGTTAGTAGTTAACTGTTATAGCTAGGGGCTAGGGAAGAGGGAAAAGCTTACCATCTAAGGGATTATGAGCTAGAGGTAAGAGTTGGAGTTGCCCTAAGCGCCTTGGCGGTTGCTATAACTGTTAGTTGTTGGTTGCCGAGTTCAACTAACCACTAACCACTAACCACTAACAATTACAACTTATTTGTAATTGACAATTCGAGCAAAACTGGCAGGTTCCAAACTTGCACCACCGACTAATGCACCATCGATTTCTGGCTGAGCCATAATGTCATCGATATTCTCCGGCTTTACAGAACCGCCGTAAAGAATTGGCACATTAGGATTATTTAGTTTGCTACGAATTAAACCAATAATCCGATTAGCGTCGGTGGATTCGCAAGTGCGACCGGTGCCGATCGCCCAAATCGGCTCATAAGCGATCGCCAATTTTTGCTGATCTACACCGATCAAATCCGTTGCTAACTGAAAAGCAATGTGAGATTCTGCTTCGCCCTCTTCGCGTTGTCGCAAACTTTCGCCCACACACAAAATCGGAATTAAACCATGCTGTTGAGCGGCTCTCAAGCGCATATTCACAGTTTCATCAGTTTCGCCAAAATATTGACGGCGTTCGCTGTGACCAACGATCGCATAACGCACCCCAATTTCTGTTAACATCGGGGCCGAAATTTCGCCTGTGTAAGCACCCGCCTCTTCCCAGTGAACATTCTGAGCACCTAGCAGCACGCGGCCCCCGTGCATATTTTTCGAGAGCAGGGTTAAAGCGGTGAAGGGAACGCATAGAATGACTTCCCGCTCTTCTGGGGTTTCCGTCAAGCAGGACGTAAACCCTTTGAGAAACTCCAGAGCTTCACTCTGGGTTTTGTACATTTTCCAATTGCCAGCAATCACAATTTTCCGCACGGACGACCTCAGTAGACCTCAAAACATTACAAAATGCAAGATCAGTTTAAGGCTTTGCGGGGCATTTTTTTTAATTTGCACTCAAAAGTTTACTTTGCTCAGGACTTATCCCAGAAGAGATCCCTAACCAGTTAAAAAGGTTCGCCCTGCCGCATACGACGATCTGCTAGCCGTTTCAGGTATCAGGGCAACCCACAGGGGAGTTCCCCAGAGAGAGAATGAAACAGCTCTGGTATCCTAAAAAATAGGCGATCGCAGGCAGGGTATGTTGATGAATCGACAAGACTATAAGTACCGATCAAGATTTCTGATTGTGCCAGCCGCACCAAGTCTTGCCATAAGCCTATTGAACCGCCAAAAAATCGCCTAGTACAGGTAATTTGGCTTTCCCAATACCACAATTAAGTTTAGTCAAAAAATTCAGACTTACAGGTTTTTTGGTGGTTCGATATTCCACCACCAATCTTGCTACCTTTTTAGGCTCAACCTTTCCAAATCCTTGAGTCTGCGATTTGATTAGCGCGATCGCATCGGCAATTTCAGACTCGGAGGCCAAGCAAAGGTTAATTTGCTTAGGTTTGACAACCTCTTTAATTCCTAACTCGACCTTCACTTGGTTAAACATTTCATCGTCAACTGCGATGCACCATACAAAATCCAAACTTGCTAATTTGGCTGCATCCAATACTTGAGTGTTCAAAACAGCCTCGTAGCTATCTTCTGCTAGGACTTTAACAATAAGGGGGGAAATATTTCTACCTCTAGCTTTCAACTGCTTTGCAATGGCTTCAAGCGACTCCTGGCCAGCACTAGACTTGCCACGTATAAATTTACGGGGCAATCTGAAAAACTCCCCTAAAGGAAGTTGAGAGGTAAATTCAGTATCATCAAAGAGTGCCATATTAATAATCGGTAAAATTGTGGTCTAGAAAAACTTCAGAAGCTAGTTCCCTGTAAAGTTGAGCAGCAGCAGCAGGATTACTGTCAAAGCAACACACAGGTTTTTTCTCAAATTCTGCTATTTTTACCTGACCCAAAACTTTTAGTTCTGTCTTATATTGCTTACCTGTAAACTTGAGTTTTTTCAGTTCTTCACTAATGTAATTCTCTAGGATAGCTCCCCTCTCAGACGGGCAATTGCTAAAAACTAAACCTAAGTTCCAAGGGCCACAGGGCAACTCTCCTTTACCACTTTTGAAACGCAAAGCCCGCCACTTGGGAAGGTTGTGATGTAACGCAGATGCGTGATGGAGTGAACGTCGGTCGAAATCTACTGGCATGAGTAAAACATCAGAGCCAAAGATCATCCCTAATGTCAAAATGTCAGTGTTCGGGGACGCATCCGCAAAGATATAGTCATAATCTTCCGCTAGGAGACTAAACATTTTGGCGATCGCGTCCCGTTTGGTTTTTGGAGTGTGAGCGGTACTCTCCCGAAATTCTTTAAGAAAATTTCCCTTACCATCTCCGGCTAAAATAGAAATTGTAAATTGCTGTTTACTTAAAGAAGTTGTGAAATCACGAGTACAAATAGCCTTCTCTAAAATCTTTTTAGCCTGTTTAAAATTATTTAACTCTAATTTATTTGTATAAACCTCAAGGTAATTAGGTGATTTAGCATCTAATCCTCTCGTTAAATCATTTTGAGGATCTAAATCTACAAGCAATACCTTTTTACCATTAAGTGCTAATTCTGCCCCTAAATTGATGATATTAGTCGTTTTTCCTACTCCGCCTTTTTGGTTCCAAAGCCCGACGACTAAACCCTTAGTAGGAGCGTTTAGACAATATTCTAACTGCTTCATTATCAACGGAATACTAGCTGCTGTAACTTTTTGAATGGGAGTCATAGGTAACACCAACCCATCCACTCGCCGCCAAAGTTGAAAAAAGTCGCCGTTAAACACTAAGCCATAAGAAGCGAGTAAATGTGGCGAGACTTTGCTTTTATCTAAATACTGCCTAATGCCGTTATTGTTGGCGTTGGGAACAGGATGACCAATAGCTTGCTTGTAGAGATTATATTTCCTGCACTTTGCATCAAACTCGGCATCGGGCAAAGCTTGAAATCCTGAAATACGTTTCTTATCTTCTACTACTAAAACTGGTGGCTTACTTTTATCTTGATCTCTATATATTAACCAATCGGGACTTAGCCCATTCCCGATCTTCCCCCCAGCCATTTGGTTAGGAGTTATACCTAAAGCCTTCCACATCTCGCTCATCAAAGCGGTCTCGACAAATCTTTCAGGACAGTCTGAGGGCAATTGTTGCCAAGCTGTGATGATTGGTGTGTAGTCAGGTTGATGTTTCATAAAAGTGGGTAAGTTCCTATCACTGAGTACCCCAGCAGTGTCAACCGCCACCTTTGCGGCGGAAACTCACTGACCAAATTCTAGACGAGCTTGCTCAACCAGCTCAACTGTTACAACTTCCTTTTCAGCTTCGCGGGCCAAATTCTCAATCCGCATTCGTGCTTGTCCCCGGACAAAGTAGGGAATATTCTTGAGCTTGGCTTTGGCTTCAAGCGTCCATTTTAAATCGTCTGAGAAGTAATCGGGCATGGCATATTCAGCGATCGGCTGTGAGCGGTGAGTTGTGTGCTTTTAAGGGAAAATTTGGGATAATTTGAATTTACCACGAGTTGCGATCGCGCCACACTTTCTCACTCTGCATTAAATTCTTTGCCTGTTTTCTGTCCATTCTTAATGGTTCTCGTCGATTTGCATTCTGCACATTCGATACCGATTAACCTCAATATCACTCTTTAGTTATGCAATGCCAAAATGGAAGTGAATTCTCGGATTAAGTAGTGCTTCTACGGGTTTACCGCCTTTAATATGTTGTTCAACGATAAGTGGTACGTCACTGGGTTTAACTCTGCAATACCAAATCTCTTCAGGAGTGATTCGCACCGTAGGGCCTACGCTACACTGTCCCTGGCAACCGCTAGCTTGCACCGCGATGCCTGCTGGATCTACGGCGGCCTCAAAAGCTGCTAATACTTCTGCCGCACCGTTTCTGAGGCAAGATTGATACTGGCAAACTAATATGCAGGGAGGTTCGGGATCGGAGTTAGTGCGATCGCCCTCTATTTCTGGCATGGGTCAGGATTTCTCAAGTTAGGTCTTTAATACATCTTAACAATTTTCTCACTTGTTCCTTGCAATACAATAATTTTTATCATTACTTCAGTTGAATTGAGCCATATATCCCAAACTATATGTCATAAGTTAGAATAAATTTCAGTCTTCTTTATTTTTTTTTAATTGACAATGGCTAATCGTATTTGGCACAAATCTTTAAGGAAAAAGTGTTTTTTATAGTTTGGCACACTAAGTACGGAAGAGCCCAAAGATCCAGGTAATCATTTAGTTTTTCACCTGATTGTAGGGAAGATTTGCTAGCAATGAACCCATTGCACAAGTACCTGTGATGCCCGCAAATACTAAGCCTGCTCCCACAAAGCCACTAAGTATTAAAAATCCGGGGGAAACAAAAGCACCAAGAACCGTACCCAAAAATACTAAAGAGCCTGCAACTATTTGTACTTGTCGCATAATAGAAATGGGAGCATTTTTATTGATTATTGTTCGGTATCCAGCTTGTTTCCAGGTAGAAATTCCACCTCTCAATTGCGTTATTTCTTGAAAACCAGCATCTAACAGTTTTTGCGCGGCTTTTCGGGAGCGATTCCCACTGTGACAGTAAAGAACGAGTTGTTTTCCGGTAATTAGTTTCACTTCAGTCGGGTTGAATGTAGAAAGTGGCATTAGTGTTGCATCTTTGATGTGTTCGCCAGCATATTCTGCTGATTCTCGCACGTCTATGAGGGTTACTTTTTGTTCAGCAAGCCACTGATTGAGAGTAGTAGCGTCAATTTCTATCAGTTGGTGGGAGTTAGGAAGCATACTTTCTATTTCCTGCAATTACAAATTTTCTCAAGGGGGTAATTAATTTTTTAAGTTGCTTGTGCAACTTCTTGCCATTCTTCTACCCAGGAAGGAGGAATGTTTAGAATTAGAGACTGTCCATCGATGAGTGGTAATGAAAGTTTGAGAGCATAACCTTCTGGCAATTTGTTCAAAATAGCACTCAAATCATACTGTCCCACATTAGGAGCCGGAGATTTTTTTTCAAAAACATCCGCTGCTGTGAAGTTTTGCTCGTTGATTGTTGAGATATGTAATGGTTTGTGGCGATCGAATTCTGCGATACCGGGAAAAGCAACTAATCGCAAATTGATGGTGTCTGGCTGATTAGTTTTAGTTTGTTTAAACAGGATCGCTTGCCAAGAGTTGCGATGGGAATCTCGGAGATTATGGCGGGATTGGTAAAGGATTTGACCGGGTGCTTCTTCGGTCTTTTGGACTAAAGCCATTGCTGGCTGAATTGTGAGGTTTACTGCGATTAATAACAGTAAAATACTCAGAATTATCCAACGTAATTTTCTCGCTCGCCTTGGATTTCTCATTTTTTAGATATATTAAAACTTAATGAATACACGATGTATTTCAGGATTTTACAGCTACGTTGCCACAATGTTCGTTTGCTGGAACTGCTTCCATAATTTTTTTAGGATTGGGAAGGTTTAACTCAGCCATTAAGCGAATAAAACTAGATTCGTTATAACTTTCTAAGCGTGGATTCCACTGCTTTTCTTCTCCGATTGTGGAAACGGTATAACCCTGGTAATCGTGCCCTGGAAAAACTAAGGTTTCATCGGGTAAAGTCAATAACTTTTTAGTCAATGAATGAAACATTTGGCTGGCATTTCCACTCTGAAAATCGGTGCGTCCGCAGCCACGTATTAACAGAGAATCACCTGTAAGAATTCTGTCATTATTGACTAAATAGGCATTGTGGCTGTTAGTGTGACCGGGAGTAGCGATCGCTTTGATTTCTACTGAACCCACCCGCAAAACTTCGCCGTCGCCTATAAATCGATCGGCACAATTGGCTTTCGCATTTTGCGGAACAATCCCCAAGCAGCCAGTGATTTCTCGTAATTTTCCAGTGCCGGTGATGTGGTCGGCGTGAATGTGAGTTTCTAAGCAGTAAAGTAGTGTTAAATCGAGTTGTTCTAATAATGTGCGATCGCGCTCTACCTGTTCTAATACAGGATCGACTAAAATCGCTTGTTTTGTGGTTTCATCGGCAATTAAGTAAGTGTATGTACTCGTTTCTGCGTCAAAAAGTTGGCGGAATAACATGGCGATCGCGCTCCGATTTACAGTAAGGTTTAAACGTGCAATTAGTATTTTTGGACTTTTGCGAGATGTCTACTAATTGATTCATCACAATTGTCTAACCATATAACTATATTGCCATGCAAAAATATTGCTGTCAAGGGGTGGCGATCGCATTCTTTCAGATCCAGATCCTCCCAAATCAGGAAACAAATCTGGATAGTCCTTAACTCAATCCCAGGATAATTACTGAAAAAGCGACTTAACCCCTTAGTATTTCTGCTTTTGATGCAGCGCCTTAAGGTGTTTCAACTGCTCAGACTGGTCTTGTAAGCGTTCCCCCAGACGAGTACACACCAACTCACAAAGTTCAAAAATGAGCGGATCGGAAATTTCGTAATAGACACTGACTCCTATTTGGGTACGAGAAACCATACCCATTTGCGCGATCGCTTTCAGGTGTTTAGAGACATTCGCCTGTCCGAGTCCCGTCATTTCAATGATTTCAGTGACATTTTTTGCTCCCGATTTGAGACAGCACAAAACCTGAAGTCGGCTAACTTCAGAAAGGATTTTGAAATAATCAGCTACAGGAGCTAAGGTTTTAGGAGATGTCTCTAGCACGCTATCAATAAAAAGTCGTAAATATAGTTTAGGCGTTCACAAAGGTGATTTTTTGAGAACTGCATAGGTTCCACACCCTCAACTTTACCAGATTACCATAAAGTTATATTATAAATCAAGCAGGAAAAAATTTGCTCTTGCTCAAACCCTGCCCCTACAAAGAGGTTTTCTTGAAATGGCCCATATTGTAGTGATTGGCGCTGGCATTGGCGGATTGCCAACCGCTTACGAACTGCGACACTTGCTCCAGAGTAGCGATCGCGTGACACTAATTTCCGATACGCCCAAATTCACCTTTATTCCATCACTGCCTTTGGTCGCTCTAGGTTTAACTGACATATCACAAATTCAGATAGATGTCAAGAAAGCTGTCACCCGTCGAGGCATTGAATGGATAATGGGACGGGTCACAAAAATTGACCCAGTTAACAAACGGTTAAAAATCGGTGAAACAACCATTCACTATGACTATGCCATAATTGCCACTGGAGCCGAACTCGCCCTAGATGCCGTGCCGGGATTAGGGCCAGAGAGAGGTAACACCCAATCTGTCTGCAATCCCCACCATGCCCAAATCGCACATCAGGCGTGGCAGAAATTTCTGAAAAATCCGGGGCCATTAGTAGTGGGTGCAATGCCAGGGGCTGGTTGCTTTGGGCCGATGTATGAATTTGCATTGCTGGCGGACTTCATCTTACGCCAACACGGATTGCGCGAACAAGTACCTATTACCCTAGTAACACCAGAACCTTACGTCGGTCATTTAGGAATTAGCAGCATGGCAAATTCTGCGGAGTTAGTAAAAAATCTGTTAGCAAAACGAGAGATTGAAGTAGTAGAAAAAGCTGCCATCAATCACATTTATCCCGATAAAATCAACCTAGCAGACCATCGCCAATTACCCTTTAGCTATGCAATGTTGCTGCCAGCTTTTCGCGGGCCAGCTTTTGTGCGAAACTGCCCCGGCTTAGGAGATGAAAAGGGATTTTTACCAGTCTTACCAACTTACCAACATCCTGACTTTGAATCAATTTATGCCATCGGTGTAGTAGTGCAAATTCAGCCCCCAGAAAAAACACCAATTCCCGTCGGCATTCCCAAAACTGGTCAAATGACAGAAGCAATGGGAATGGCCGTCGCCCACAATATTGCCCTCAATCTAGGTGCCATTTCAGGAATGTCAGTAACACCCACCTTACAAGCAATTTGTTTAGCAGATTTTGGCAATACAGGAATTGCCTTTATTGCCAGTCCAGTTTTGCCCAATCCCCTTACCGGCAAGCGGCAAAAAGCAATAGCTGTTCAGGGGCGATGGGTGAGTTGGAGTAAAAGCGCTTTCGAGCAATTTTTCTTAATGAAAATGCGATGTGGTTTATCTGTGCCTTGGTTTGAAAAATGGGGATTGCAAATGCTAGGACTATCTATGCTTGAGCCAATTTCACTTCCGTTATCTATAGCGAGGGACTAGGGACTACGATATGTTTAAAACCACGCCTTACACACACAGATAAAATATATCACCTGCGTTCACTTGCCATTAAAAATTAATTTGGATCGCTGAAGGCTGGATTATTAATAAACTCTTCATCCGTTAAACTTTGCAGGAAAGCTAGCAAATCTTTCTGCTCTTGTGCTGTCAACTTAAAACCATTAATAAAATTACTTTTCAATGGATTTTCACTCCCTACTCCGGCAAATTCTCCTTGCTTAATAGTTCTCCCTCCAGCTTGATAGTGAGCGATAACTTCTTCAAGAGTCTTAATACTACCATCGTGCATATAGGGTGCAGTCAAAGCAATATTACGAAGAGTGGGCGCTTTAAATTTCCCCATATCTAAAGGAGAATTTGTAATCTCATAAACTCCTGTATTGTTCGGAGGATAAGCACCATTACCATCAATATTATATAGCCCTGTATTGTGAAAAGCAATCTCTTTAAAAGCTAAAAGTTCGTGCATAATAGAATCAGAGAAATTAATACCACCGTGACAGTGGAAACATTCTAAGCGTTCGCTGTTAAATAACTCTTCACCCCGTTTTGCTGAGGCAGAAATAGCATTAAATTCACCACCGTAGCGATAGCGATCGTAGGGAGAATTTACAGAAATTAGAGTTCGTTCAAAGGCGGCTATAGCTTTGGCGAGATTGCTAATACTAATTGAATTTTTGTCTTCTCCAAAAGCAGCAACAAACATCTTTAGATATTGGGAATTTTGCTGCAAAAAATTTATAATTTCTTCTTCCTTTCCTACCATTCCTAATTCAATAGGATGTTCGCCAAATAACGGAACTAATAGCTGAGATTCTAGCTGTATTTGTAGCGGATTTGCCCAAGTTAGCACAGAATTGTAAGCAATATTAGCTAAACTCATGGAATTGCGCGGGTGTTTTTCACCAGTTGCACCGATTCCTACTGTTTTGCCATCGGTAAAAGCTTGGGATTGAATATGACAGGAGGCACAGGAAAATTTTCCGGTAATTGATAAGCGTTTTTCATAGAAAAGATGTCGCCCCAATTCTACTTTTTCTGTACTCATTGGGTTGTCTGCTGGCACAATTGGCTTAGGCATCCAATCGGGTAGATTCCAGTTATAAACTAGAGATGAAGTCACCGCGATCGCGCCTCTGGAAGCTGACAAAATTTTACTCAATCCCAGAGCCAGAAAAAATGATAAAATACAGAAAGCTATGAAAGCTAACAACCGAGATGACTTCATTATATAATTGTCTTATTTAACTGTAAAAAATGTATGTTTAACACTAGATTTACC
>DATGYA010000390.1:0-3184 GCA_035298405.1 Kamptonema sp.
GCCAAATACTATCTAAAGAACAAAAACTGGAGGACGGGCCCAATTTATGCAATGGGCCATAATCATGAAACCCGCTCTCTACCAGACCGCTCATCCCAAGCTGGCTAAAGCCTGGCACAGTGATCGTTTGAGTCGGCAATAACGGATGGCTGATTTTGAGAACATCGCTACCATCCTCCCACGAGAGGGTAAACCCGTGCGAACCAACTTCAGTTGTCCAAGTTGCCATTATCGCTCACCTTTTCATTTTCATTGCTTAAAGTGGGTGCAATCTTTCTAAGGAAAAGATGTGAGCACCATAAGTTTAGAGAGAACAGCACTAGAAAAGTCGGGGGATAAAATAAATAAAAAAGCATACCGAATGGCGTAATCTTGCCCTCAGCTTTTACTACTAAATGAGGCGCTATTTGAAAGTTAATAATACTGTTTATGTGAGCACGATAACTGATAACAGCATAGATCAGCGAAATCATCAAAAATAAGAAAGGTGACTTACCTAATCTGATAGTAATAAAAAAAATTATCCCTGTAGGAATGCCATAGTAAAAGCTATCTAATATTATTCCACCTATTTCAAAGTTATTCACGCCTAAAAATAAGGCTCTTCTCATTAACGTAAGGACTGCCATCGCAAAAAAGATATAACCAAAGTCCTTAACACCATTCACAAGCAGCCGCGTATGGGGTGAGTAGATATTTTGCATTCTAATGAGCCTCTAATTTAGAGTTTTATTGCCAAAGGCGTCGGAGTAAATTGAAATACACATCTATTCATTTTCATTAGAATGATCAAAAGGGTCGGAGTAAATTGAAATACACGTTTATACTTTTTCATGAGCATCCCTCTTTTCTAAAGACCATTTGAATTCGACCCTTTGGCCAATTTCGTTCGCGATCAACCTTGACGCAAAATGCTTCGCTGCATGTTGCCCCGAAGGCGCTCGATAAGCTTGAATTGCGCCTTATACCCCATATTGACGGTACATGTCTTGATGTGCCCCGATAAAATAACTTGCCCTTAAAATCTGGACACAATACTGCATGGATTCATTTTGGGCAGCAATAGCATTTGTATTAAGAGAATCTGAATCGTCAACTGGGGCTCCTTATGAATTTTGCGAGTTCAGATTAGGCCTTTAGTTGCCAATACAGGAATCCTATTTACCAGATGAAGTTTGATAATATGCCTTGTGAAAACTTTTATTTGGCGACTGCAAGATGCGCAAATAATAGCAGGCATATGCGTAACAGCGCCCAAGTTCTTGTTAGTCACATCACAGACAAATAACCAAATTGGTGGCGTGCGTTATTTTGGCTTAGAATTTAAACGCTTATAGCTTCTACAAATTGTAGCCTTAAGGTTAGCTGAGCAACACAGCATAAAATGCTGCATACCATCGTATGGCAACCAAAGGCTGTTTCCTTTTTACGAATACGATTGTATGTTGAAAAAAAAGGATCACGGTATGGCCAGAAGAGGCGCGACGTCGTTTGATCGCATTATCGGTGAACGCCTTAAGCGCGCAAGATGCGCGGAAGGTCTTTCGCAATCTGAATTGGGATCAATGGTAGGAATTACTTTCCAGCAAATTCAAAAGTATGAACGTGGCACCAATCGTATTAGTGTAAGCACGCTGCAGGAAATATGTATCGCGCTAAAATTAAGCACCGCTTACTTCCTCCCCGAAACGCCTAACGCAAAAAATTTTCCTCACTTGGATGAGACAAGTATTCTGCTGCTAAAGCACTTTAATGAAATTCCGCAGGAGAGATTAAGAAAGCAAGTCCTCTCATTGGTAAAAAGTTTGTCCAGTTAATTCAGGGCTGCGTCTTTCTTTTCAACATACTCATCCCGTAAGCGAAAATAGTAAGTAGAAAATACGAGATTCAAAGCAGATTTAACAACCATTTCGACATCTTCCATTTGTGTCTCTTGTGCTTCATCTCTTGCGCGCTCCAATAAAGTAACAACGGAAGATAACTTTTTTAACTTCTCGACACGATCTATTGCAGACTCGGTAGCAGGGGAGTTAGCGTTTATTTTTCTACGCTTGGTAATTTCACCCATTTGTGCAAACTCCTTCATTATCCCCTTTTTCCACCCATTCTAGAACTGGCGCGAGTGATGCTGCTTCTCTAAAGTAAGTTAATAAGAATGCTCTGGTTGCGCTCGTAAAACTTGAATTCGGTTGCTTAAATTCCGAGATCAGGTTTAATAAATCATCCTTTGCGATATTTTCTCTCTCTGCAACATCCGCTAGGGCTTGCCACATTTCCTCTTCTAGTCGAATAGATGTGCGTTTCCCGGCGATATAAACATTCCTCGCTTTAAGACCGCCACGGCTTTCTTGAGCGGACTTATCGCGAAATTTGATTAACTTCCGACTTAATTCTTGCGATTTCAAATGCGAGCGTTTGATCATTGTCCCTCGCTGCCGTTTAAATAATTTCAATAAATTACGAATGAACGGTTACGATAATTGACGATTATTCTTTAAGTTTAAAGCAAACCCGTAACCTAAAGATATTCCCGTGAACACGGGGGTATGAATAAGGTCCTGAAATATTTACAGCTTTGTAAAATTTAATGGGTATTTGGAGGGTTTTATCGGGATTATTTCTGCCGCTGGGCAATGTTTTTTAATAGAAAAACTCTAATCGCAGACGTCATGCTATAACCCTTATACCGCTTTTGTGCACGATCCACGATTTCACCGGGTGATATTCCCTCTGCTACGGCAGCGGCATACAAGGCATCCCAAAATTCTGGTTCAAGACGGATGCTTGTGCGCCTATTTTTTAAACGTATCATCCGAGCAGGATGCACAAGCGGTTTCGATGTCAGTGCTGCTATATATGCCATTCACTAATCAGCTTTTCATTTGGTTTTATTCCGCGCCACATCAAATCATGCCTGCAGATCTTAAGTTCTTCACCACTGACTCGGCAGTTTATTTTAGTAATTTTAGGACCCACCTTAGCGCCCTTTCTCATGAGACCTAGCAGCCTCCGCAAAATTCCTTTTTTTGCCGGAATGACGGAGAGATTGGGTTAATTTACTCCGACCCCATAGGAACCCCCTTGGAGGCAAGGCCTGACGCGGCCGAAGATAGGGAAGGCGCCCGCGCCGGCAAGTTAAAATCAAAGTGCGGGGAATAAATTGATTTTCTGATCCGGAAGTTTT
>DATGYA010000391.1:0-12632 GCA_035298405.1 Kamptonema sp.
CCATCTCCCCCATCCCCCCATCTCCCCAACTCAGCGAGCAGATACTTACCGCGTCGATACCAGTGTGCGATCGCATTCCCCTGCACCCCGGCCAAAAAATCCACAGCAGAAAGTGGGCGGGCGATGGTGTTCTCTAGCAACACATCGCCGCCCAAAATTTCTAAACCGAGGGTTAGTTGATTCAAACCCCGGCAAATAGTTTCAACTTCGGGCAGTTCTGGCACAACTTAACGCTGTTCAGTTCCTTGGTTAGGGGCTCCTTCTACACTACCGGCAACTTCTGCTCCCGGAGCGCTTTTATCAGTAGTTTTTGGCTGCTGGGGTGCGCCGCCACTTCCTGTCTTGCGAGTACCCGGTTCGATGGTGGTTTGCTTACCGCCGGAAGCTGCCGTTGATTTACCCTTGGCCTTGGGCCCTGCAACTTCGACTACTTCAGCTTCCCCGAAGTTGTTAGTATTGACACCAGCATAATTAACGGTGTTAAAGCGAACGATAACGGGGTATTTAATACCACTTTGGTCTATGGAGGCAACGGTGCCTAGTTCCTGATACCAGTAGGACTCTTTGCGGAGAATGCGAACTTGAGAACCACGTTGAACCATGAGTTTTTTTCCTTTGCGACGAATAAAAGGAGCAAGCTATTTGTTTTTAATTCTAGGATTGCACGGTTCACTTTCAAACCGACGCTGCGGCGTTTGTATATATAAGTTTACATTTGAGGGTGGTAGCTGCTGACTGAGTGGGCGCGATCGCCACTGCTGGGCCCTCCAAAAGCGGCTTCAGCTTGCTGCTAAGTCACAAATAGGCATAAAACTTTCGCAATCAGCAGTTAATCAAGAGCGATCGCGGGATCTCAAAGAGGAAAATTCTATTTGATCATTTCATTAATACACTGATTGCCACTTCGGATATATCTAATCGACCGCTCCAGAAAAGCTAATGAAAGGTAGGCAAGATGCCTGCTACACAAGAATTTTTGGAGATGTCTAATGTATTTATAACTAATGTACTCATAAAAACTCTCAGATTTTAATTATCGCAGACTTTTATCAAAAAATCTCAAATATCACCCGTCTGCATGAAGCAAACTTGGTAAAAATGCAGCAAAATTGAAATCTCCACCCAAAATAGACATCAGAGCAATACCGTTCTGTGTCTGATAAATAACAATGCAACTCCACTCTAGTTCAGGTAGATGGCGTTTAGGTCTAGCCTTATCGCTTTTAACTTCGTTACTTTGGGGCATTCTGCCCATTGCTTTAAAGCTAACGCTACAAGCCCTCGATGTTTATACAGTTACTTGGTTTCGTTTTATAGTATCCTTTGGACTACTAGCGGTCTATTTAGCAACGCGGCAGCAATTGCCAGAACTGCAAAAATTGCGAACAACAAATCTGGGACTGATCGCGATCGCCATTATCTTTCTATCAGCTAACTACCTACTATTTCTAATCGGCTTATCCCAAACCTCACCCGCCAACACCCAAGTTTTAATACAACTAGCTCCCGTGCTAATGGGATTAGGAGGACTAGCTATTTTCAAAGAACATTACACGCTCCAACAATGGATTGGTTTAGGAGTGCTAACTCTAGGTTTCGCCCTCTTCTTTCACGAACAATTAAGAACCTTAATCTCAGCGCAAACCCAATATCTAATCGGCAGCGGTATAGTCGTAATAGCAGCCGCAGTCTGGGCTGTTTATGCCCTAGCGCAAAAGCAACTGCTACAAAAATTACCATCAGCAAGTATTATGCTCATCCTCTACGGAGGCTGTGCTATATTATTCACTCCTTTTGCTGCACCTCAATCACTGCTTACACTCAGCCCTTTACATTGGGCATCACTACTTTTTTGTGCATTGAATACTCTAATTGCTTATGGTGCTTTTGCAGAAGCAATGGATCACTGGGAAGCTTCACGGGTTAGTGCAGTGCTAGCTTTAACACCATTAATTACTATGCTATCTGTAGGAATCTTCTCATCGGTTTTTCCCTATTTGCTTAGGCCGGAACACCTGACAATTCTTGCAGTTGTGGGAGCGATTTTAGTTGTCGGTGGCTCTGTTACTATTGCCATAGGAAAGTCTCGCTGAATTAATCACTAATATTTCTAGACCGGAAGCAATATCAAAAACTTGATATTGCTTCTGCTTCCTGATAATGGCATAGTGAAATTTATGTCTACATTTTACAAAATGTCAGATTAGCGCTATAATTATGGCGATTGCAGCAAGTTTACATCAATTAATCTATGCAAACAGCGGAAATAAAATCACCCTTATTTCAAAGAGTGATTATCATCATCATATCCTTGCTAATAGTAACTGCGTTCGCGATCGCACTAGCCTTTCCTGGAGGAAATACAATGTTTGCTGGAAAAAAACCTACTAACCTGGGTGTGCAATCAGGACAACTTGCACCTTGCCCAAGTTCACCCAACTGTGTCAGCAGTTTCAGCCAAGATGCCGAACATAAGATTAACCCTTTGGTATACAGTTCTACCCCAGCGGAAGCAATGGCTAACCTGAAGAAAGTAATTCAGTCCCTAGACAGAACCAAAATCATCACGGAAACCGATAATTATCTGTACGTAGAATTTAGTAGCGCTTTAATGGGATTTGTGGATGATGTTGAATTCTTACTAAATGAAGAGCAAAAAGCTATTCACGTTCGTTCAGCTTCGCGTCTAGGACAGTCAGATTTAGGAGTCAACCGTAAAAGGATAGAGACGATCAGATCCCAATTCAATTAGGTTTAAACGAATATCACTGCTGAATTGCTCAGATCGCAGCAAGTGCTAAAAAATAAGCTACCGATATACAGATGTCGGTAGCTTATTTCCTGTAAACCCGAAAAACATTAATTTTATAGCAACCGCCAAGGCGGTTAGGACTATCTTGATTGCCGAAACCCTTGCTATTATTACCTCATCCTTCTTCCTTCTTCCTTCTTCCTTCTTCCTTCTGCTATAAAAGTCCTAGAAAGCGACGAACTGAACATTATTAAATCAGCAGCGAGAAAATTCAATAATGCTAAGTTTGGTCGTAACATTTCTTAGGCAAGATTTTACTTTATATGACTTAATAAGTAGCTGAGTTTGGTAGAATGAACACCCATGCTTACAAAAACTGCCAACAACTACTCAAAAGGATTAATAAAGATTAATTCAACAGTTCAGACTTTAGGAAGATGGAGAATAACTAATAAATTCCTAAGCTGTGTATATGTTGATACAAGAGGAAAAAAAAATGGCACTTCTAAAATTGGCTGATTTTTATCCTAACTATAAGGAAGAAATTTTTGCGGGTGATGACATCAAAGGTTTTGATGTTTATGGCGGCGACTCTAACGAGAAAATCGGCAGCGTTTATGACGCGCTAGTTGATGATACTGGTCGTTTTCGCTATTTAGTAATCGACACTGGTATTTGGATTTTTGGTAAGAAAGTATTGCTTCCTATCGGTTCGGCTCGCATAGATTATGGAGCTCGGCGTGTTTTTGCGAATGGCATTCGCAATAAAGAGCAAGTAGAAGAATTGCCTCCTTACAATGAGCTAGAATCCCTTGATTACGATCAAGAAGAACAGGTAAGAGGAGTTTATCGCAATCAAGCTGATTATGCTGCACCCTTTTCTGGTGGCTACGATCGCAATAGCTACAACTACGATCTAGATCGCCCCCTCTACGATACAAACGAGCAAAATCATCAAACTTTAAAGTTGTACGAGGAACGTTTGATCGCCAATAAAAACCGCCAAAAAACAGGTGAGGTTACAGTTGGTAAAAGAGTAGAAACTGAAACAGCACGGGCTTCAGTACCTATTGAAAAAGAGCGAGTTGTGATTGAGCGCACGACTCTAACAGATGCAGATCGAGAAGTTGGTATTGGTGCTGCTGACTTCCAAGCAGGAGAAGTCGCACGGATGGAAGTCTACGAAGAAACTGCTGACATTCACAAAGAAGCTTTTGTGCGCGAGCAAGTCAACGTTAGAAAAGAAGTTGTCCGCGACACAATTGATGGTGAAGAAACATTGCGGCGCGAAGAGCTAGACGTTAAAACTCAGGGCCAACCCGTTGTTGACAACCAAATGCGTGACAACCAAATGCGTTAAGCTTTTAACTGCCGATGGTTTAAAAGCTAGCTCAACACATATTGAGCGATGGGGGCGGTAAAAGTGTTTAAAGCTAGTGCAGGTAGGGCCTTATTTCAGCTCTACCTGTACTTTTAACAAACATTTATTAAGGGGAAAAAACAATGAGCCAAGCGTCTAATAAAGGACTTGAGTCTATAAAAGCTAAACTCCATAGCAACCGCGTTGTAGAACCGATGATAACAGATAATCCTGTGGAAGTTAGCTCGAATATAGGAGACACTCAACAGGGGATCGACACTTCAACAATTGCGGAATTAATGGCGATACCGGAAACGGTGGAGCGAGAGGAGATTAGGCTGCTAGAAGAACGATTAGTTGTTAATCGCAGTAAGCGGAAAGTAGGAGAGGTGATTGTCCGCAAAGAAATTGAAACTCGAATGGTAGAGGTTCCTGTCCGGCGTGAGAAACTGATTATTGAACGAGTAGGGGAAGCACCTGAGCGCCTCGCAGAAATTGATTTAGGTGAAGGGCAAGTTACTGGCATAGAGTTGGCAGAAATGGTGAATGCTAACACTCAGCCTACTGTCAGCGCTGAATTTACTTCGGTGCAAAAAGCTAGTAAAATTTTACAGCAGATCGCCAACCAGCCACATCATGGATGCGCTAAAGTGCGGCTGGAAATTGTTCTTGAAAATAAGCAAGTTCAGGAAACTTACCAAAATTGGTTCGATAACTATTCCGATAGTTAAGGGAAGTGAGAGCGGAAGAAGTGCGATCGCTTAAAATTGCGATCGCGATTCCTGGTAAAATAATTAGCTAACGCTCGCAGCTAAGGAATTAATGGAAAATAAAAGAATTCCATTAACCACTAACAATTGCCAAAATCATTCCGATTTCTGAGGTTTAAAGCCCTTCTTCTGAAAATAAGTTTTAAATACCTCATGGGCAACAGGAGCGGCTGAAACTGCACCAAAACCTCCTCCTTCTACAATCACTGCGATCGCAACTTCCGGTTTATCAGCAGGTGCGAAACCCACATACATAGAATTATCCAAGTGTCCTGGTATTTCCACCGTCCCAGTCTTACCGCCACTTAGAGGAATAGTACCATCATTCATACCGCGACCAGTACCTTTGAGTACAACATCAATCAACCCTTGGCGAATTACATTTAAAGTTTCCGGCGCGATCGCAGTTTTAATCGGTTTAGCCACACTAGCTTGAGAAGCTAGCAAATGTGGCTGCACTCGCCAACCTCCATTAGCAACAGTTGACACCATCACCGCCAACTCTAAAGGCGTTACTAACACCAAACCCTGACCAATTGCCATCGTCACCGTATCGCCAACATACCAATCTTCCCCATAGAGTTTCTGTTTCTGATCCGGTGTCGGAATTTGACCGTGATTTGCCCCATCTAACCCCAATAACTTCAAATCAATCGTCCCGCCAATGCCCAATTCATGGCCCCATTTAGACATTTGCTCTGGCCCTGCTGCCATACCTACTTGATAAAAAAACGTATTACTACTGTAGGCCAAAGCATCACGAAAACCAATAGTACCATAACCGGCACCATGTTCGTTAAAAGTTATGCCCCCAATATTAATAGAAGCCGAACTAAACAAAGTCGAATCGGGACTAAATTTTCCTGACTGCATCCCAGCAGTAGCCGTAACAATTTTAAAAGTGCTGCCAGCCGGAAAACCTTGTAAAGCCCGATTTAGAAAAGGTTTATCTTCACCTTGAAGACGATCCCATTCTTTTTTCGTCACTTTGCTAGTAAAGATATTCGGGTCAAAAGTCGGCCAACTAGCTAATGCTAAAACCGCCCCGGTTTTGATATCCAAAGCCACAACTGCTCCCAGGCGATCGCCTAAAGCTTTTTCAGCAGTTTTCTGCATATCAAGATCCAGAGTCAACTCTACTGGCTTGCCAGCAGTAGGCGGACTCACTCCCAATTCTTCCAATTCCTCACCCCTAGCATTCACCTCAATCAAGCGATTACCCCAAACACCTTGTAGGGTAGAATTAGCAATACGTTCAACTCCCATCTGACCGACAATCATCCCCATTGGATACTTCGGATTAGCTTTAAGTTGTTCTAAACTAGCTTCACCAATGTATCCTAAAACGTGCGATGCTAAATTCCCATTGGGATAAGCGCGGCTAGATTCTGGTCGAATTTCAATTCCTTGTAAATTACCTGCTTGCTCCGATAAAGAGAGAAAAGTAGCAGCATTTATATCCTGGCTAATTCGGATTGGGATCGCAGAATTATAGCCAACTTGTTGCAACTTTTTGATAATTTCAGCTTGAGGTATTTTTAATATAGAACTTAGCAGATTTGCTGTCACTAACCAGTCCTTTGCTGATTGTTCCTTTGGCCATAAATATACAGAACGTGACACGCGACTTGCTGCTAATATTTTGCCATTTTTGTCTAAAATTTGACCCCTGTTAGAAGGAACGGGAAATAAGCGAATACGGTTATTTTCTGCTCGCTGCCGATTGTAATCGCCTTGAACCAGTTGCAGTTGAGCTAGACGAAAAATTGGGATACCTATCAAAGCAGTGATGAACAGCATTAATAATATTGCTCGGTACAATCTGTTCCGGCGAAGTGCCGCATATTCGAGAGCAGCTTTGTCAAAGAAGCCTGTTCCAGTTTTAAAAGTATAATTACCAGCCATTTTCACGCCCAAACCGCAGCTTTTCTTTTCTTTCCTAGTCAAGGGTGCTGCCATCCGGAAAAAGTGAGAATTTATGCCGAGGGGCAGAGGAATCAGGGAAATTTTTGGCTTAACGTAAAATTAAATATCCATTTTTTGTAGGATTCAGATTTTAGGGAGGTATTTTGTACTATGGAACCGATTGATATTTTGATTGCTTGGTTAGTTACTGGTAGCAGTTTGTTACTCATTTCTCAACTGCCTATTGGTGTTGAGATTGATAGTACGCCCAAAGCAATACTTTCGGCAGCAGTTTTGGGCATTTTGAATGTTTTAATCCTGCCAATTCTAAGAGCGGTATTTTTTATACCAAATGTTTTGACTCTCGGTTTGCTATCAGGGCTTTTTGCTTTTGTGATGAATGTGGCGATTTTTGCCTTAGCAGCTAAGGTTGTTGACGGCTTCAGTTTGCGGATGGGTATGTGGAGTGCGGTATTGGGAGCGATCGCACTGGCTTTAGTTAGCAGTTTCATTAATGGCGTGCTGATTTAGTTGGGGTAAGTTGGGTTAATTCACCGTAAGGATTTAAACTGCAAATTACAACGGCTGTCTCAACCCAACCTACTAACTTTCAATTAGCAATTACCAAAGGGTATTAACTAGAGAGCGATCGCTAACCATTAACTATTAAACAATTACTGAATTATAAGCTTTTACTTTTAGGTCAATTCCAGTAATATCTGTGCCGACAACCACAGCAAAAGCTCCCAAATCTAAGGCTTTTTTGGCCATCAGTGGCGCAGCTATTCCCCCTTCGCAAATAACTGGTACATCTAATTTTTCTACCATCTCAGAAAGCAGTTCAAATCCAGGGGGAGAAAGGTGTTGCGTTGCGGCGGTGTAGCCATAAAGAGTAGTTCCTACTATATCTGCTCCTGCTTCTGCGGCATTAATTGCTGTTTCAATGGTGTCTGCATCAGCCATTACTGGTTTGCCTAATTCGTTGTGAATTCTAGCAATTAAAGTGTTAAGTGTTTCTCCATTTGGGCGGTTTCTTGCAGTAGCATCAATGGCAATGATGTCTGCACCTGCGGCTGCGATCGCGGCTGCATCTTCAAATCTGGGAGTAATATAAACTTCAAATCCGGGCAATACTTGTTTCCAAATCCCAATAATAGGGGAAGAAATGCGCGATCGCACGGCTGCAATATGAGCTGGAGTATCAATTCTAACACCTGTTGCTCCCTGATTGACAGCCGCTTGTGCCATTGCTGCAATAACCGCAGGCTCATACAGAGGCGAGTTACTTGGTGCTTGGCAAGAAACTATTAATTTACTTGGAAATTGATAATTAATCATGGCTAATGGCTAATTGCTAATGGCTAATTGCTAATGGCTAATGGCTAATGGCTAATGGCTAATTGCTAATGGCTAATGGCTAATTGCTAATTGCTAATTGCTAATTGCTAATTGCTAATTGCTAATTGCTAATTGCTAGTTTAGTACTTACGCAATCACAAGTATTTGGCTTGACACGATCGGTCTGCGTAGGCCGACTTTGTGGGAGCAGCCCGATTTTGCTTGTCTCAGCAGATTTCTAATTAACGGAAAATTTTTAGAAAATAATCCGGATACTAGAATTTTTCAAAATTAACCTTTCTGTAATTTAATTTTGAAGAAAAGCAAATTCTTCAGGAACTTTCTCCCTCATCTTCACTTCTTAACTACAAACAGGACAATTAATTCCAGAGCAACTTAATTTAAGCTCAAAACATCTTTGCCATAGAGCAGTTTTCATTGAGAAAATACATCACATAATTACAAATTAACAGTTAACAAATAACAGTTAACAGTTAAAAATAGATGTACTTCATCCAACTGAAAACCGCCAGAAATCTCTACAGGTGCTTCTACCAAAGTCACAAAAAAACTAACCTGTGGAGTTCACAAAATGCCCAATATAAATGGTACTCTCGGCCCGGATGTTCTTCCTGGAAATCTATCTGACGGTCGGACAATTTCTCTAATCGATTTAGTAGGTGATGACACCCTCAACGGTCTTGACGGCAACGACGTTCTAAATGCCATAGATGGAAATGACCTAATCTTCGCTGGCCCCGGCAATGACATTGGCAACGGTAACGACGGCAGCGATACAGTCTACGGCGGTAAAGACGATGACCAAGTTTACGGCGGTAAAGGCACCGATCTAGTTAGGGGCGACATCGGCAATGATAGCGTCTTTGGCAACGACGGTAACGACACCATTTTCGGTGGCAAAGACAACGATACGATGTATGGCGGCAAAAACAACGACCTGATCCTGGGCGATCTTGGCGATGATATCCTCTACGGCGACCTTGGTTCCGATACTATGAGTGGGGGTGGTGGCAGTGATATTTTTGGGATCGGGCGAGTTGGCGACGGTAAAATTACTGCTACAACTGGCGGCCCTACTGTCTCCGATGCTGACGTAATTACCGACTTTCGTGTCAACGGCAACGATATCATCCAGTTGTTCGGTGGCTTACAATTTAGCGACCTTCAGTTCATTGATGGTACTGGCTCTAACGGCATTACCATTGGTAACACCCTAGTTCGCGATATCGGTACTGGCGAGTATTTAGTCAATATGGTAGGTCTGACCGCTGCTCAACTGAGCGCGAATCCCGCCTGGTTCCAATCTGTCGCAACCCCAACCCCAACTCCCACACCAACTCCCACACCAACTCCCACACCAACGGGAACTTCTGGCCCTGGTATTTTGAATTTCGGTCAACCTACTTACAGCGGCAACGAAGGTAGCACAGTTAGCGTTAACGTTACCCGCACAGGTGGCAACCAAGGTTCAGTATCGGTTAACTATACCGTTGCTCCAGGCGGCAACAATAATGAAGCTAGTGCTAATGACTACACTGTTGCACAACCTCAGACCCTTACTTTTGCTAACGGACAGACTTCAGCACAAATCACTTTCAATCTCACGGCTGACGGCATAGCTGAGGGAACTGAGACGGCAATTCTGCAACTCCAGGCTCCGACTGGCGGCGCAACACTGGGTACTCTACCTGCCGCAAACCTGTTCATTTCCGATCAGGTGACAACGCCTACTCCCACCCCTACGCCTACCCCAGGAACAACTGCTTCAAGTATTTTCAGCTTTAGCGCCAACAATTACTCTACTCCTGAAGGTAGCGCTGCTACGGTGACTGTTCTGCGGACAGGGAATACTTCCGCTGCTGCAACTATTGGCTACGGTACTGTTGACGGTTCGGCTTCTTCCCCTGCGGACTATACCCCAACTACTGGCACGCTGAACTTTGCGGCTGGTCAAACTAGCGCTACTTTCAGTATCCCGACTATAACTGATGCGCTTAGTGAAGGGTCAGAAACAGTAAATGTCTTCCTGAATAATGGCAGTGTCGGTACTGTCAATCCTGCAACGGTGACGATTTTTGATGGTGGAACAGGGGTGACTCCGACTCCGACTCCAACTCCGTCAACTGTTACCAGTGTTTTCCAGTTTAGTCAGAGTAATTACACTGTCAATGAAGGCGGCCAAGCCACGATTACAGTAACTCGCACCGGCGGTACTGCGGCGGCGACAATTAATTACGCTACTGTTGATGGTTCGGCTACTTCTAGCGGAACTGCGCCTGACTATACGGTTGCTGCTGGTTCCCTAAACTTTGCGGCTGGACAAAATAGCGCAAGTTTTACTGTCCCAGCGTTGACTGATAGCATTACTGAAGGGCCGGAAACTGTAAACTTGGTGCTCAGTGGCGGTACTGTGGGTAGCAATCCGGCAACTTTGACGATTAATAATGTTGCGCCAACTCCCACTCCAACTCCGACTCCGACTCCGACTCCAACTCCATCAACTACTGGCCCTAGTGTCTTTTCGTTCAGTGCGGCAAGCTACAGCGTCAACGAAGGCCAAACTGCTCCGATTACAATCACGCGCACCGGCGACCTTACACAGCCAGCAAGCATTCTGTTGAGCTCTACTGACGGTACTGCTACAGTTTCAGCTCCAGATTACGTTGGTGTGACTCAACCAGTATCGTTTGCTGCTGGACAAGCTAGCGTACAAGTCTCCGTTCAGACTCTATTCGATAGCGTGACTGAACCTAATGAGACTGTAAACCTATTCCTAGCCGGCGGTACTCTAGCTAGTCCGTCAACAGCAGTGCTGACTATCTTAGACAGTAACGCTGCACCGACGACTTTCTTCTCCTATGGGCCGGGTACTTCCATCGCTGACAGTGCCTCTGGAACTTTTACAATTAACCGCACTGGTAACACTACGGTTTCTGCATCAATTGACTATCTGATTGCTGCACCAGGCGGCGGTCAACCGATTAATACTTTGGATTACACGATTACCAACCCTGCTGGTACTTCTAATATCAACGGTGGTACGGTGAACTTTAACCCCGGTCAGACTAGCGTTACTCTTTCGATTACTAACAATCCTCTTCTTACTGCGGGAAATGTCAACTTAGGTTTTGGCCCTGGCTCTATCGGTGCTCCAGCGTCAGTAGCGCTTACTCTACTCTAAGACTATTCGTAGGGTGGGCAATGCCTACTCTGCGGCGATCGCTAAAATCTGTGTTGTTAGTAGTTTACTTCTCTTGTTCTAGCATTTGTTATCTAAAAATTTCGTTTATATGCCACCTCTTTGGGGTGGTTTTTTCTTGTTTAAACTAGGAATTTTTCTGTGGTGAAATGCGCTAGTATCTGTCCAAAAAGATTACGGGGCAACCACAGGGTGATTACCCCTACAAGAGTTTGCGGTGGAGGTAGAAAAATAGAAATCTAGGGAATTAGATTACATTCAAACATCTTATTGGCAATTGGCCCCGCAACTCGATTGATAAATTCCTGACGCATCTCAGGATTATTTTGCAACATTTCGATGGCTTTTGCCTGGAGATCCGCTTTTTTCCCCGCGTCAGTTTGTGAACTTATTGCAGGCTGAGACTGAGGTTGCATCTGGGCGACTTCTTCACAGGAAGCTTTTTGGTATTTTTCGATTGCGAAATTGGCGGCTATGTCCAGCAAAACTTCCTTTGGTGTATTTTGGCAAGAACTTACAATTATTGCCATAGAAGTTAAAGCACCTAGAAACAATAAATGAAATTTTTTCATTAATTTCTCCTTTCTAGGGAATGAATTTGCACTCGAACATTTTATTGGCAATTGGCCCTGCAACTCGATTGATAAATTTCTTCCGCATCTCAGGATTCTGCCGCAACATTTCAACTGCCTTAGCCTGGAGAACTGCTTCTGGTGTCCCGGAAGTTGAGGAACTCCTGTTAGCCTGGGGTTTCATTTTTGCTAACTCTTGACAGGAAGTACTTTGGTATTTTTTGATTACGAAATTGGATACAATATCTAGCAAGGCTTCTGGATCTGGCAATGCAACTTTCTCACTTGGTAAGGAGGGTTTCTGACTGGGTTTTGGGCTCGGCGGTGCAGACTTTTGAGGCGGAGGTGGAAGGGGAGGTACTGGTTGTAGTAAAGCCTTGCCACTAATTCCTATAACCATAAGGATGGAAGTGAGAGTGGCTAGAAACAGATGTGATTTTTTCATGACCTGGTAACGAGAGATTTTTTTTAATTTATCACATAATTGCAATCTAGATCGATAATTTTATCTATTACCCGTTGTACTTTATAAATACAATAGGTTGAATATTACATGAAAAAATGGTAAAGTTATGCCAACTGCTGAAAAAGGAGAATAGTTATGTCTGTTCAGATGCAAAGACGGCTGTTCACAGTGCAAGAATATCACCTAATGGGTGAGGCTGGCATTTTTGGTAATAATGAACGGGTGGAACTCATAGAAGGAGAAATTATT
>DATGYA010000392.1:0-1526 GCA_035298405.1 Kamptonema sp.
GGCAATTTGCTCCATCGCCTGAGTCACTTCTTGCCGCATATAGGGTTCGGCATCTTTGGCAGAGATTTCGTAGGGAGCGATCGCTTCTGAATCGACTTGCTTTTCAATACCTTTAAGTTGACGGATCGTACAGTTACCAATTGCTAACTCTTGAGCATCAGGGATAAGGAAATATATTCCTCGCTCGGAATCACGCCAAAGAGAAGATTGATTTAAAGTGTTCATTACTTATTTGACCTTTTTACAAAATGATTAATGGTAAAAGTTTTATTTTTTTACATTAGTAATAAGGAGATTTAAATAGAAGCGATCGAGAAAACTATTTAACCAGTAAGGGTAATCTAGTACTACACGCCCATTTTTACCCTCGTAATTGTCATAATGCTGCCAGTTAATGTGCGCTAAGTCTGTAGGTGTTAAATAGTTGATGTTATTAATAAGACCTGCCAACCTTGTAGAAAGCGTTTGGCTTGCTTCTAATCCTCGCCAAGGGTGTAACGTATACAGATCTGGTTTGTCTACCGACTCGCGCAGTGGAGGTGTGTGGTAGCCTGGTAGTCCCTCATCCCATAGCTTCTTGAGATAGATTAAGTCGTTAATAAGAACACTTGGATCGCGGAAAAAAATTAAGTGAGCATTCAGTGGTTGATACAAACCTTGCTCGGTAAATGCCTTCATCGCTAAAGGGTTTATACGTTCTGCAATTGCAAGGATTAATTCTATAACAAGTTCAAGATTTTGCTCAACGTATTGGTTGACTTTTTGAATTTGAGGAGTTTCTTCACGTTTAATTAAAGCAATGAAAGGGCCGCTGTTAGCTAGGCTAAAGGCGGCATCGCCCTCTACTTCTCTACAACGTCCTGTAATATTAACAAATTTAGTCCCCCATGCTTCTATCCAAAAGGGAACAAATCCCTCTTGGGGGGTTGTGCCATTAAATCTCCAACAAGGTAAAGCAGAACGAACAGATAGGTGCAAATCATCACTATCATACTCTGCTAATGCAGTATTTATCTGTTCCCAGGATAGTGGTTCTGGTAACTGTAGTGTTTGTTTAGATAAGTCACTTTTCCTAACAGTAAGTCCTTTCCAGCTTCCCTGATTAACTCCTTTAGAATCAAAAATTTTAATGAGTTCAAGTAATTGTTCTTTGGCACTTATTCTATTATCAGTCCAAATCTTTATCACAAGTTCTGTACTCATATCATCCTTACTTTCTAGATAAATTTGTTCTGTTTTTATTACAACTATCTACTTTGTGTTGTAGTTCTCACATGAACAGGCTTACCGTTGATTAAATAGGGTTGTCCATTTAAATGCAAAGTGCCATTTCGTATAGTAAAGCCAGGGGTTCGTATTTGTTCAGCAACAACAAGCTCATACCTAACTACTTGCTCTCGACCAAGTGCATTAGCTGAGTACTCTAATTGTTCGAGTCCGTGTAGAATTTCAGTTCCTTTAGATTCTATAAGTACATATCTTCCCTGCCGAGTAATGCCTACAACATCGGCTGATAACTCAGTACC
>DATGYA010000393.1:0-1957 GCA_035298405.1 Kamptonema sp.
GAATACATCGAATCAAAGCGAAAAGCAGCTAAGAAAATCAGCGCCGACATTCGAGAACGCTGGAACAACCGCATAGTTACTAGAGGCTTACACTTGCTAGGAGAAGCAGGTGCTTTGCAGTATTTATCCGATTATGGACGCGGAATTGGGACAGCTAAAGTTGTCAGTTTTGCACTGTGTGCGGAATCGGAAGGATACCCAGAGATGGCGATCGGATTTTGGCAGAAAGCATTTGAGCTGGAGACAGGACAAAAGGCGATCGCGTCCAATACTGAAAATATTCCTGCCGCAACTACTGCTAAAATTTCTAAATCTACAACCACAAAAAAATTCAATACCGATCTGAATCTTATACCAGAATTACCGCCGCATTTACAGCCCGGAAGAATTGTCACGATGCAGGCAGTAGATGCACCAAGCGAACGCTCTTATTACATAGAAAATTCTGACTATTGGGGGCAGCCAAAACGCGATGGCAATCGAGTAGTTGTCATTGCTACTAAAGATAAAATTTACTATCAATCGCGTTCTACTCGATTGCGCCAACAGCCATCAATTGAAATTGAGGTCAGATTAGTTGAAGCAGCAACTAAACTAGGAACTTTTGTTTTAGATGGCGAGTTATATTATAAAAGCTGTACTGGCAGCGAACACCGATCGGGTTCTCAGGCTGCTACTGTTAACATTGAAAGCGGTTTTCCTACTGTTCAACCGCAAGTAGTATATGGCATTTTCAAATCTCTTTTCTTTAAGGGAAACGATCTAACTCAGGTTGCAGAATCAGAACGAATTGCAGCGGGAGTTACCATTGGAGAATTGCTGGCTGCTAATTCCCAACAATTTGAAATTGTACCAACTTTTCGCACCTTAGAAGAGAAAACTTTACTGGCACGTCAGCAAGAAACAGAGAACAGAGAAGGTGAAATTTGGATTTTACATAACTGTCGGTATGTGGGGGGAAAAGATGTCCGTAAATTCCCAATGGTGAGGACTAAATACTGTATTGAACTCGATTTATTAATTGTAGGTTTAACTTTAACAAAAGTTGTAGGGCGACCTTTTAGCGCGATTGAGGTGGCTCAAGAAATTGAGGGGAGGTTAGTGCCTATGGGAACCGTCGGGACGGGTTTTAGTATGGAAGAAATGGTGGAAATTTCCCAACGCTTTGCTGCTAATCCTAATGGTGTGAAAATCAAGGTGCGATCGCAGGGTTTGACAGAAAGCGGACTACTTTGGCACGCTCGATTTCTTGAATTTATTTCTTAAACAGTCTGGTAGAAATTGCAGCTAGTTATCATCACTATAAAATCAGCGGAGTAAACCCAATGTTTGTTAGCAAAAACAAGTTCTACATTTCCCCCGAAGACTATCTAGAAAGTGAACGCCAAAGTCCGATCAAACACGAGTATCGGCGCGGGCACGTCTATGCGATGACTGGTGCTAAGAATCCTCATGTACGCCTCTGTGTCAAATTAGTAAGTTTGTTGGAAAATCATCTTGATGATACGAACTGCCTTGTTTTTATGGCAGATACAAAAGTCAGAATTGAAGAAGCTGATTGCTATTACTACCCTGATGTAGCGGTGACTTGCGATGAAAGGGATACAAATTCTACGGAAGATTTTATTCTCTATCCTTCTCTAATTATTGAGGTGCTGTCTCCATCAACGGCAATTTTTGACAGAAATGAGAAATTTGCAGACTATCAAAATTTATCAAGCTTACAGGAATATGTGCTAGTCAATCAAGCTCAGGTTAGGATCGAGTGTTTTCGCCTTAATGCTGAAGGAAGTTGGGTTTCTCAGACTTATGAACCAGGAAATGAGTTACACTTAGCTAGTGTAAATTTTAGCTGCCAGATTAGCGAAATCTATCACAAAGTTCCGGGAGTAGAGCGTGACTAAGATTATTACTACTAACAATTATAGAAGGGTAAAATAATGATTAAAGTTCTTCA
>DATGYA010000394.1:0-2902 GCA_035298405.1 Kamptonema sp.
AGAGGTTTGGGAAAAACATTGGCAGGAGCTTAAGAAACAGGGTTCATTTGTCTTTGAAGCTTACAATTTCAACAAATCAGGGCATCGCTATCCAGTTGAAGTAACGGTTAACTACCTTGAACTAGATGGCGAAGAATATAACTGTGCTTTTGTGAAAAACATTAGCGATCGCAAACAGGCTGAAGCCGCACTCTACGCATCTCAACAACGCTTGTCATTGCTAATCCAACAAACGCCGATGGCGGTAATCGAGTGGAGTCGAGACTTTCGGGTTCAATCTTGGAACCCAGCCGCTGAAAAGATTTTTGGTTACACAGCAGCAGAAGTTATGGGGCGTTCAGTCGATTTTTTGATTGCGGATGAAACCGTGAAACTTCATGTTGATGAGATTGTGGCACATCTCTTAGCGCAAACAGGAGGCAATCGCAGCACCAATGAAAATATCACAAAAACGGGCGAGATTATCTTCTGTGATTGGTACAACAATCCCCTGGTCAACGAAGACGGAGATTTAATTTGTATCGCCACGATCGCGATCGATATCACCGATCTCAAACAAGCCGAAAAACAACTGCAAGCATCCCAACAATTATTAGAACTTGTACTCAATACTATTCCCCATAAGGTGTTCTGGAAAGACTGCAATCTGATCTATCAAGGCAGTAACCGCGCTTTTGCTGAGGTTCTAGGGTTTAGTTCATCCACAGAAATCGTCGGCAAGTCAGATTATGACCTGTCTTGGACTGCCGAAGAATCAGACTGGTTCCGCCAGTGCGATCGACGGGTGATAGAATCAAATCTGCCCGAACTCGGTATTGTTGAAACTACACTGCAAGCGGATGGCACAACAGTTTGGATTGAGACTAGCAAGCTACCGCTACACGATACCACTGGCACAGTCATTGGTGTATTAGGAATTTACCAGGATATTAGCGATCGCAAGCAAGCCGAAACCCTGATCTCCCAAAAATCTCAGGAACTGGAACAAGCCCTCCAAAACTTGCAGCAAACCCAATTGCAAATGATTCAAAGTGAGAAGATGTCGGCATTAGGGAATTTAGTAGCGGGTGTTGCCCACGAAATCAATAATCCCGTGGGTTTCATTGGGGGCAATATTCAACCTGCCCTAGATTACATCAATGATATCTTTGGATTAATAGACCTAATCCAACAAAAATATCCTCAATTAGACCCAGAAATTCAAGCAGAAATAGAAACTATTGAACTAGACTACATCCGGGAAGATTTACCAAAATTAGTTAACTCCATGCGGGAAGGAATCAAACGGATTCAAGAGATTAGCACCAGCCTGAGAACTTTCTCCCGCGCCGATACCGATTATCCAATCGCTTGCAATATCCACGATGGTATTGATAGCACAATCATGATTCTGAAACATCGCCTCAAAGCCAACGAATCTCGCCCAGAAATTACAGTTATCAAAAACTATGGTAATTTACCGCAAGTAGAATGCTATGCAGGGCAGTTGAATCAGGTATTTATGAATCTTTTTAGTAATGCCATTGATGCCCTAGAAGATTCAAATCAAGGGCGTAAATATGCAGAAATTGCCAATGAAATTACAGTTGATACTGAGTTATCAGCAGATAAAAAACAGGCAATAATTCGGATTAAAGACAATGGTATTGGCATGAGTACAGAGGTTCAGGAGAAGATTTTTGAGCATTTATTTACGACGAAGGGAGTAGGAAAAGGGACGGGATTGGGGTTAGCGATCGCGCGTCAAATTATTGAAGAAAAACATCAGGGACAAATCAAAGTTAATTCTTTACCTAGTAAGGGTACTGTGTTTGAGATCACTCTCCCTGTCATCTAAATGGAATAAAATTGAATTAAATCATTGTGGATAAACATTTGTCTCATAGAGGAGAAATGAGAGATGAACGTGCAACCAAATTTTTCAGACTATCAGATCGCAGAACAATTATACGTAGGTACGCGCACTCTTGTCTATCGAGGTATCCGTAACCACGACCAACAACCAGTCGTTATCAAACTACTACAAAATGAATATCCCAACTTTACCGAACTCCTGCAATTTCGTAACCAATATACGCTTACTAAAAATCTCAATTTTCCTAGTATTATTCAAGTATTAAAATTAGAAAAATATCGCAATAGTTATGCCTTAATTATGGAGGACTTTGGCGGAGTCTCCCTATCTGAATATCTAAAGATAGCCACAGATAAAAGCCAAAAATCCTTACCTGTAGCCGAATTTCTGAACATCGGCATCCAATTAACAGATATTCTCCACTATCTTTACCAAAACCGCGTCATTCACAAAGATATTAAACCTGCCAATATCTTAATTCACCCAGAAACAAAACAAGTCAAATTAATTGACTTTAGCATTTCTTCCCTGCTGCCACGAGAAACCCAACAAATTCAAAATGCTAATGCTTTAGAAGGGACATTAGCCTATCTTTCTCCCGAACAAACTGGGAGAATGAATCGAGGGATAGATTATCGCAGCGATTTTTATTCTCTAGGAATAACATTCTATGAATTATTGGCAGGAGAATTACCATTTGTGTCAGCAGATCCAATGGAAATAGTCCATTGTCATTTAGCTAAACACCCAATCCCCCTTCATCAAATTAATCCTCAAATCCCCCTAGCTTTGTCAGAAATAGTCAGTAAACTAATGGCAAAGAATGCTGAAAATCGCTATCAAACTGCCTTGGGAATCAAGCACGATCTAGAGATTTGTTTAGAACAATTACAAACCACAGGTCATATAGAAACCTTTGAACTCGGAAAGCGAGATATTAGCGATCGCTTTACCATCCCCGAAAAACTCTACGGCAGAGAAACCGAAGTAAATCAACTCTTAGCTGCCTTTGAAAGAGTCAGCACAGGTAACACCGAACTCATGCTA
>DATGYA010000395.1:0-10069 GCA_035298405.1 Kamptonema sp.
TATGTCCGAAAATGTCATTGCTAGCCTGGCAAGCAATCCCCAATCGTGGCGATCGCTTCGCTTTACTAGCAATGACACTCTCAGCTAAACTACGCCTTCACTGCTACTTTCTCAGCGGCATCAGCACTTGCCTCTGGTGTATTCGCTTCGCTAGGCGGTACAACTTGCCAGAACTTGGGCAAATATTCTGTCCAATTGGCCAAAATATTCTTAGCCTTTTCTGAACCAGTGCGATCGCAGTGTTCCTGAATTAACTCCTTCAACTGTTGCTCTCCAGCAGGCGCGATCGCTCGCTGAACTTTCACAATCTCAGGATTCACAAACGCTGGAAAACTTCCATCTTCATCGAGGAAATAACCCAAACCGCCAGTCATCCCTGCCCCCACGTTGCGGCCGACTTTGCCCAGAACCACGACAACGCCACCAGTCATGTACTCGCAGCAGTGATCGCCTGCGCCTTCAATAACTGCCTTTGCCATCGAGTTACGAACCGCAAAGCGTTCTCCCGCAAGGCCTTGAGCAAATAAAGTTCCACCCGTAGCCCCGTAAAGGCAAGTATTGCCAACGATCACGTTTTGTGAGGAGTCGTAAGTCGCACCAGCAGGGGGTTTTATAACGATTTCACCGCCGTGCATTCCCTTACCTACGTAATCATTCGCCTCCCCTGACAAGGTGAGAATCATCCCTGGCAAGTTGAACGCACCAAAGCTCTGACCTGCACTACCAGTGAAGTTGAGGTTAATTTGCCCTTCAAAACCGCTGTTACCGTGCACAAGAGCGATCGCACCACTCAGTCGCGCTCCCACAGTGCGATCGGTATTCACTAGCGGAATATTTTTGGTGACAGTACCATGATTCGCGATCGCTGCCTGAATTTCAGCATCCGCCAACAACTCGTCATCCAAAACTGGCCCATTGCTGTGAACGTCTCCATGTACTAAGAAGCTGCGATCGCTCTTAGTATCTGGTAACTGCGTCAGACAGTCCAAATTCAGAGCTTCAGTCTTAGTCAAATGCACGCCTTCCCGGACTTTCAGCAAATCGGCACGACCGACGATCTCATTGAGCGATCGGTATCCCAATTTCGCCAACAAACTCCGCACTTCTTCCGCTACAAAGTAGAAGAAATTGACAACGTGCTCGGGTGTACCAGGAAAGCGCTTTCTGAGGTGTTCCTGCTGAGTTGCGACTCCCACCGGACAGTTATTCGTATGACAGACCCGCGCCATAATACACCCTTCTGCGATCATCGCTACTGAGCCGAAACCGTACTCTTCACCGCCCATTAATGCGCTCATCACGACATCCCAGCCAGTTTTGAAGCCGCCATCAACCCGTAGCAAAACGCGATCGCGCAGTTGATTCTCCATTAATACCCGGTGAACTTCCGTCAAACCCAGTTCCCAAGGTGCTCCCGCGTGTTTAATCGAGGACAGTGGCGAAGCACCCGTCCCGCCGTCATGTCCAGAAATTTGAATCACGTCTGCATTGGCTTTAGCCACACCAGCCGCCACTGTGCCGATGCCAACTTCTGCCACTAATTTGACAGAAACCCCGGCTTTAGGATTAATTTGGTGCAAGTCAAAAATCAACTGCGCCAAATCCTCAATCGAGTAGATGTCATGGTGCGGCGGTGGCGAAATTAGGGTTACTCCCGGCTTAGAACGCCGCAAATAAGCGATGTATTGGCTCACCTTCGGCCCTGGTAACTGTCCACCTTCCCCTGGTTTCGCACCTTGTGCCATCTTAATTTCGATTTGCTTGGCACTCATCAGGTACTCAGGTGTCACCCCGAAACGACCGGAAGCGACTTGTTTGATGGCTGAATTTGCCGTGTCTCCGTTCCGCAAACCCCGCAAGTGAGAGAATGTAGGCGAAATACCGCCCTCACTCACATCATCTAACACTTTGTATCGCATCGGGTCTTCCCCGCCTTCGCCGGAGTTAGATTTGCCACCCAGACGATTCATGGCGATCGCGAGGGTTTCGTGGGCTTCCGGCGACAGAGCACCAAGGGACATTCCACCTGTCGCAAACCGCTTGACAATATCTACCACTGGCTCTACTTCTGATACAGGAATAGGGGCGCGATCGCTTTGGAAATCCAACAAATCTCGCAAAGCAGTTACCGGCCGATTTTCTAACTGCTGCTTGTAAACCTCGTAATGGTCGTAATCTGTTCGATCTGGCGTTACCTTTCCATTCCCATTTGCCGACTTAAAGCCTGTCACAGCCTTATGTAGAGCCTTTGCCATTTCCGGGCTATTCATGTGATATTCACCACCTGGCCGGAACTGCACAAAGCCATAATTTTCCAGTTTTTTACCGGTTAATTCTGGGAAAGCCTTGCTGTGGAAAGAAATCACCTCTGTAGCCAATTCTTTGATACTCAAGCCGCCAATCCGAGAAACAGTTCCCCGGAAACCCAAATCTAGCAAATCGCCGCCAATACCGATCGCCTCAAAAATTTGCGCGGCCTGATAGCTAGACAGCAGCGATATGCCCATCTTCGACATAATCTTCAGCAAGCCATCTTCTACCGCCTTGCGATATTTAGCCTGAGCCGCTGCTAGGGTAATCTTAGCTAATTTTCCTCGCTCCATCAGAGCTTGAGTCTTGGAATCAGACCACCAATGGCCGACACTTTCCAAAGCTAAATAAGGACAAATCGCGATCGCGCCATAGCCAATTAAACAAGCAAAGTGATGAGTGCTCCAGCACTGAGCCGTATCCACAACCAGCGACGCTTTCATCCGCAAACCTTCGCGAATCAAGTGGTGGTGAACCGCACCGATAGCCAGCATCGGCGGAATGTAGGTATATTCCGTACTTAAAACAGCAGAAGAAATTCCCCCTTCTTCCTTCTTCCCTCTTCCTTCTTCCTTCGCCGCGCGATCGCTCAAAATCAAAATTTTCGCACCCGCTCGCACCGCCACAGCCGCTTCCTGACAAAGTTGCTTCACTGCAACTTCTAAACCTGACGGCCCTTGCGCGATCGCATACAGCGTAGACAATTCTCGCACCGCAAAAGACTTCTGACCCTTCACCCAAGCCAATTCCGCCTCATTGAGTACCGGCGAATTAATCTTCAGCCGCCGCGCATTCTCGGCCTTGGCCTCCAACAAATTCCCCCGTTCGCCCAACTGCATACTCAAAGACATCACCATCCCTTCCCGTAGCGGGTCAATCGGCGGATTTGTCACCTGAGCAAAACGCTGCTTGAAATAGTCATACAGCAAGTGCGGCCGCTGCGACAGCACCGCCAGAGGAATATCATCCCCCATACAGAAAGTTGGTTCCTTCCCAGTGTTCGCCATCTCTGCGATCACCATTTCCAAATCTTCAGCCGTGTAGCCAAAAGCCGTTTGATAGCGCAGTAGCGTAGTCGCGTCTAACTGCGTGCTTTCTGCAAAAGCCCCCGTCGGCATTGTCTGGCGGTGTTTTTGTAGCCATTCACCGTAAGGATACTCCTGAGCAATCCGCTGCTTAATTTCCCAATTTTTCAGGACTTCTTTAGTATCCAAGTCCACAGCAATCATCTGTCCTGGCCCCAAACGGCCTTTTTCCACAATGTCTGCTTCGGGAATATCCACAACCCCTGCTTCCGAAGCCACCATCACCAAACCATCCTTGGTAATGCAATAGCGAGCCGGCCGTAAACCATTACGATCCAAAGTTGCCCCTACCTGCTTCCCGTCGCTGAACACCAACAACGCCGGCCCATCCCAAGGCTCTTGAATGCCGCTGTAATATTCATAGAAATCGACAATTTCAGGATAGGGAGCTAAAGCGGGCTGATTTTGATAAGCTTCCGGCACTAAAATCATCAGCGACTCTAAAGTAGAGCGGCCCGATCGCACCAGCAACTCCATCACATTATCTAAATTAGCCGAGTCGCTATTATCTGCATCCACCGTTGGTCTGAACGTAGCAACATCAGTCTCGCTCCAGTAGGGATGAGCTAAATCCGCTTCCCGCGCTGTCATCCAGTTGATATTACCTAACAGTGTATTGATTTCGCCATTGTGTCCTAGCAAGCGCATCGGCTGAGCCAGCGGCCACCGAGGCATAGTATTGGTGCTGAATCGTCGATGATAGACAGCAAAGGGGCTTTTATAGTCTAGATTTGTCAAATCTGTGTAAAATTCTCCCAACACGGCCGAGCGCACCATGCCTTTATAAACTATTGTGCGCGTTGAAAAAGAACAAATATAAAATTCTTTGCGCGGAAAACCCGAGCTTTGCGACAAGATTTCCCCAATAGTGCGGCGGGTGAGAAATAATTGCCTCTCCAGTGCATCTCCTTGTAATTGCTCGGAAGCCACTATTAACTGTTCAATTTGCGGTTGATTTTCCCGTGCTTGTATTCCCAAAATTTCCGGTTTGACTGGAACTTCTCGCCATCCCACCAAAGTCAACTTTTGGTCAGCGATAACTTGCTCAATAACTTGGCGAGCGAATGCTGCATCATCTGGATTCGGTGGCAGAAATATCATTGCCGCGCCACATTTTTCCGATCCCGGAACCTTAATTCCTCGCTCTGCAAACTCTACCTTCAGCAACTCCCAGGGAATCGCCGTCATCAAACCCGCCCCGTCTCCCGAATCAGAGTCAGCACTGCAACCGCCGCGATGTTCCAGACAAGTTAAAGCTGGTAGCGCTTTGGCGATAATTTCGTGGGTGGCTTCACCTGTCTGGTTAGCAATAAAGCCTACCCCGCAGGCATCTCTTTCTTCTACCAGCCACCTTTGGCCCGCGTAGGGAGTGCCGACATTGCCTGAATGCTGATTTCGGTTATGATTCACGCTCGTGTTACCCATGTCTATTGAATGCTATTGCTGTGATTGTTTGGTTGAGTTTTTGTCGCTGGGAGTGAGGGCTGGCGAGCGGCGGGAAAACGGTAAATCCTAAAACAGCAAACAGCCAAAAAAATTGATAAAAATTTACTATTTATGCTATTTATGCTGTCATAACCTTGACCTTGCCCAAAAACCCGGCTCGCAGATCCTACTAATTATCCTGATAGACCGCCTGTAAAAATGTTATACACAATACGCTATTGTTGCAGTGAAGATATTCGACGCGCCGTCTTTATGGTTCCCCCCCGTCCGCCGCAGCGGCAACAAGAGCGGCTCTGCTAGCTAATAAAAACAGAGTCGTCATTTACTTTAGCCCTTTTTATTGAGTTTCCCATGGTGTCGCTTAGTTGCCCATAGACGAAAAAGTTACCTACCCTTTTTAGGGTAGGTACACTTTGGAGTTAAAAAATGGTTCTCGTATGATACAACATTTTAGAAGAAAATCCAAATTTATGTCTAAAACCGTTGGACTTTGGACTCGTTTTTTGGTATTGCCTGCGATCGCGCTCTGTTTTATAGAAAGTCAAGCAGTCAAAGGTGAAGGGTATAAATTCACATCTACTACTATTGTCAATAAGTCTTTCAGTGGCGGGCAGGATACCTACCCTACAAGAAAAGTTACTGTTTGTGGAACAGACATCTTGCCTGTTATTGACAATTGTGCCTCTCAATATCAAGAAACTTTTGTCAATACCCAATTGCCAATTGCCGATCGTCTATTACTAAATTCCCCACAGGAGAAAATATTGGCTCAATCTCCAGCAGAGGTAAAACAAGGTCGCCAAGTTTCTTTAAACGGTCGCACTTTCCGCGTAGCTTGGAGCCAACAGCCTCAAGGCGCGACTTCTACTAATGTCCGCACTTGGATCGCTGATGTGGGCTTCATGCAAACAGCCGGGGTCGAACTCTTAAACTCTGGCAATGCTACCAAGCAACCTGTGCAGTGGTTTTCGCAATCTCAAACTGACGGCTTAGCGGTGCGTTTAACAGCGCAACACCGATATCTGGATATTACAGATTTTGCCATAAAAGCAGGTTGGCAGTTATCTATCGAAGATAATACCCTCAAAATTTCCACCCAGCCAGCAAGGTTAGCAGGCATTCGACAGGGCCAACAAGAGTGGGGCGATCGCATTGTTCTAGATTTAGATCGGCCCACTTTCTGGCAAGTCAATTATGTAGAAGCACCTAGCAAAACCCCAACCCCAACGCCGAAAGATACGCCAGACGATCCCACAAAACCAACTGCAACTAAACCAGGCACACCATTAACTCAAGAATGGCTGATTGCAGTTGATGCACAGCTCGATCCCACCCTGGTAGCGCGTACTTTTGCCCCTGGCAAATACTTAACCTCTCTCAAAGTAGAATCCTCTGGTAGCCAAACCAAAATCCGAGTCAATGTTCCGTTGGGTTGGCGACCTCTGGTATTCACTCTGGGAAATCGCGATCGCCTGATCGTAGACATTCGCCCTGACTCTCTGATTGAGCGAGATATTCTCTGGGCCCCCGGATTGCGATGGCGACAGCAATACCGCAACTTAGGTACATCCCGCTTTCCTGTAGTTTGGCTGGAAGTTAATCCCCGTCAGCCAGGAGTCAAAATCCGACCAATTCTGAGCAATCCTCCCGCTGATACTGGCACCGCCCCTTTGTTGGCGACAGCCGAACTGTCTAACGTCGCTGCGGCAATCAATGCAGGCTTTTTTAATAGGATTGAACGCTTAGCATTGGGAGCAATCCGGCGAGATAATCGGTGGCTATCGGGGCCAATTTTGAATCGGGGCGCGATCGCGTGGAATGATAACGGAGAAATCAAAATCGGGCGTTTGAGCCTCCAAGAAACCTTAATTACCGCCAAAGGAGAACGTTTAGCGATCGCGCACCTCAACAGTGCCTACACCCAAGCCGGCATTGGCCGTTACACCTCAGAATGGGGAGGGACTTATACCCCCTTCTCGGATGGCGAAATTATCGTCACAGTTCAAAATGGAAAAGTTATTAGTCAATCGGCTGGTGGCCCAAGCAAGAAAACCTCATTTCCTATTCCCGCTAACGGCTATTTGCTGACTCTGCGTTCCAACCAAACAGCCGCTAATCAAATGCCAATCGGAACAAATCTTAGCCTAGAAAGTACAGCAGTTCCCGCCGATTTTAATCGTTATCCTTATATTCTCGGCGGCGGCCCCGTATTAGTGCAGAACAGTCAAATTTTCCTTGATGCTAAAGCCGAAGGTTTCAGCGATGCCTACGTTAAGCAAACAGCCATTCGCAGTGTCGTTGGTACAACCGCAACTGGGAACTTGCTAATAGTTGCAATTCACAACCGCGCAGGCGGTTCAGGCCCTACTTTTGCCGAGATTGCTCAAATTATGCAGCAAATGGGAGCCGTTGACGCTCTGAATTTTGACGGTGGTAGTTCTACAAGTCTTTATTTGGGAGGTCAACTACTAGATCGACCGGCTCAAACTGCGGCTCGCGTTCATAATGGTCTTGGCGTGTTTATCCAACCTTAAGAAGGGTTTTAAATTGTCGAGAATTGATGCAACTGGTAATCGCGATCGCAAAAACTAACGACCCTATATTTAACGGGGGTTTTCTTACCTAATACACAGAAACCATCTTCAAGCATAATTTGGCTATAGTTTTGCGTAATTATGAGTACGAATAATTGGCGATTTTCTTGAAACTTATTAATAATATCTAGGGAAGCAAACCATCTGTCATAACCATTATACCAGGAAAATCTATTTCTTTTTCTAACGACATAAACATTCTATAATCGTGTATTTTTTCGAGCTGGATCGAGATATTTTCTGGGATTCCCGTCTCACTATTATGACTGCATAACAATTTTGCTTCCGATAATTATGTTGATGAAATAATTTGCTTGTCAATGTAATTGTTGCTATCCAATGCTAAAATTGGCAAAAAGTTTTTGTCAAATTTATGCCTAATCTGTCTAGCCAATAAGGTTGTCCCTCGTAGCGATCGCACTAACTTCCAAGTCTCAGCACTAAAAATCACCACCCGCGTCTTCGACCCCTTGCCAAATAGCGTCACCTGACCCGCTCCCAACGCCGCCTCCCGCAAATCCCGCCATTTTAGGGCACACAGCTCCGAAACCCGGCATCCAGTTGCATACATAAACCTCAGCAGCACTATCGCATCTTGGTAGAGCTGGATGTCATTTACTGTCACCAGTGCTACAACTTCCGTGCAATTAAAGCCGTAAAATTGGCCACGTCTCGCCGATAAGCTCGCTGAGTTTCTGGCGATCGCACGATATGTCACTTTTGATTTATTTACCGGGTTTCGGTTAGTAATTTTATATCAAGTTCATGGAGCAAGTAACCTCAACAGAACTTTTTTTCAGACTTGCTTGATTTTTTGTAAAGTAATATGAAGAAGCCCTTCTCTGCAAATGGGTGTTTTTTGTAGTTCTCTAGTTGCATTAATTCATGAACATAACACTCCTAAATAGGTACGACTTCCTTTCTCGCTTCTTTAGACTAGCTTTCATCAATGTCCTGTCCAATATCACGGAGCCTCTGGCTGGGACAATCAGCTTAGCGTTCCTGGGCCATCTCACATCCATCCATCATTTAGCAGGGGTAACTCTCTCTACCATGCTGTTTAACTTCACCTATTTCATGATGAACTTTTTACGTATGGGAACCACTGGACCGACAGCTCAAGCGGTGGGACGGGATGACCGAGAGGAGATGCTGCTAGTAGGGTTACGAAATGGTTTAATTGCACTGGGTATAGGCGGATTGCTTCTATTGTTGCAATATCCTATGCAACAGTTGTGGTTTGGCATCATGAGTGCAACTCCAGAGGTTAAGGCATCGGGTATTGACTATTTCAATGCCCGAATTTGGGGAGCGCCTGCGGTTGTCGTCAATTTGGTTCTGATTGGGTGGTTTCTCGGACGGGAGATGAGTGGCGTTGTATTGCTGATGACTCTAGTGGGCAACGCGGCTAATATTGTGTTTGACTACCTGTTTATTGTCCACTGGGACTGGGCAAGTACGGGGGCGGGACTGTCTCAGGCAATTAGCCAGTATATCATGTTAGTGATAGGCATAATTTTGGTCAGTCTCAAGATTGAGTGGAAGGAAGCTCTAAGTGCAGTCAAAAAGTTTTGGGATGCGGGGGCATTTAAAGAGGCTTTTACCCTCAATAGCAATCTCTTTATCAGGTCTTCGGCTACTATGGTCGCCGCCACTTTTTTCACGGCTATAAGTTCTGCAATGGGGACAGCTATCCTGGCTGAAAATGCCTTACTTGTACAAGTAATAATGCTTTCCAGCTACTTTTTTGAAGGAATAGGATTTGCTACCGAAACTTTGAGCGGAAATTTTAAAGGCAAACAAGCAATCGAACGATTGTTGCCCCTATTGCAGGTGGCAGTCTCAACCAGCGTACTGCTGGGACTAATTTGTTCTGGAGTGTGTGTCCTGTTTCCGAATACGGTCTTTGGGTTATTAACCAATCACACTGAGGTGAAGGAACTTGTTAAAATCTATGTTCCTTGGCTACTCCCCAGACTGGGATTTAGTTCAGTTGCTATCATACTGGATGGATACTTTGCAGGTTTAGCCCAAGGGCATTTTATACGTAACGCTACTTTAAGCGGAGCAATCTTTGGATTTGCGCCCTTAGCAGTCATGGCATGGCATTATCAGAGCAATCATATCTTATGGTTGGCTCTATCAATGTTCGCGGCAATAAGAATAGTTGTGCTTGCGGTGCAGGTGTTTGGTACCTTGAAGGATGAACCTGCGGTTGTTGCCCAGCAACTGCCTGATTCACCCATAGGCTGAGCGGTCAACGTTTTACTGTTTAAAACTTCTGCTAACTTGGTCAAAGTGGATTTTGGATATGCTCTTTAATTATCTCTTCTAGTTGACCTTGGTACAAAAGAGAACTCACAGGAACTTCTTGATAAAAGAGTAAAGCTGTAGTTTTTCCACAGCCGACAATCCCTGATAAAGCGATTAAGCCTCCTTGCCGAATCACCGTTTTGACTTCTTTAAATAAAGCCACTTGTTCGGCAATTTCAAAATACCCTGCCTGCTAGAAACTCCGCTCTAACCCAAAATACTTCATCACTTCTCTTAACATCGAAATCTCCCTTGAGATAAATTGAAGTAAGCTTGGACTTGGGTCAAGATTTCTGCTATGTTCAAAGAACAATTACAAAT
>DATGYA010000396.1:0-3731 GCA_035298405.1 Kamptonema sp.
TCTTTCCTGGATAGAACTTTTACTTTTAATCGTGTTAGGAGTTGAAACGTTAATTTATGCCGATCTGGGAAAGGGACGTTGACCTTTAATCTCGGTAGATCGTGCAGCATCTCTTCTGGCATAAATGCTTGTTTTATAGCCTTACTTTTCCACTAACCACTAACAACCAACCACTAACCACTAACAAATCTTGACAAAAAACCCCTCTTATTATATAGAGGGGTTTTAATAGATTAGAGAATTAGCTAACTAGCAAAAACCAGTTTAGCTTTTTGACCAATTCTTGTCAGATTGAGAGAGAACGTAAGCAGCAACATCCTCAATTTGTTGATCGTTTAAACGGCCTTTGAAAGCAGGCATAGCATTTTTGCCCTTTGTCACCTGACCAGCGATCGCAGCTACAGAATTCATCGAAAACTTCTCCAAAGCTTCCTTCTTCAAGGTTTTTTGAGGGTTGACGACATTACCGCCACCAACGTGGCAAGCAGAACAGTTGGCACTAAAAATCTTGGCTCCATTAGCGAGATTGCCCTCTGCCAATGCAGGGCTACCAAAACCAAGGGTAAATATTGCGATCGCTAACAAAGCAATCGATAAGAGTCTTTTCAACGGAGTTCTCCTCTACAACTTAAACAAACTGATGGACACAAAGAGTCTTCACCAAACTATTTTACCTGTTGATACACTCACAAATGCGATCTTTTTTGCCTTCAGTTCTCAAAAGTGTCCACGCCCCATCCCGGAGCCTTTTGAGCCGCCCTAAGCACAAAAGCAGCCAAATTTTCTACTTCCTTCTGCGGCATCCAACTCTCCGGCACCTGGCGACACCAATAGCTTTCCTCGCTTCCGTCATAACTCTGAGGCTCTCTCAAGAAAGCCACCAAGCTACTAATATTGTCACGAGCAGGAATCGCACCTTTGAGGTCTGTCAAAGACAGAGATATCATCGGATTAGGCAGCGTAGCTCCCCCCACGTGACAGTTGAGGCAGTTATTCTCAAACAAGCGCTTGCCTGCTGACAAATCCTCAACAGAAAATAGGCGAGTTGTACCATGTCCATCTAGCTCTAATTCAACAGGTTCTTTAGCTTGCAAATACCTAACTACATAGGGATCTACAGCACCAGCAAGGACAGGTTGGGCGGCGCTCAATAGCAGGCAACCAGTTACTAAAATTCCCAACAGATAACGAAATAAAACACTACGGCGTAGCATGAGTGGGAGCTAGATAAATTTGATATTGAATTGAAAGCCAAACAATTTTAGACTTTAGATTTTAGATCGGAATTTAACCTCGAACCTAAGTAATTTTTTTAGTCCGCAAGCTTCCTCACAATCTAAAATCCAAAATCTAAAATTTAAAATCCTTTAACGAGCTCCTTTGCCACCACCCCACTGAGCACCGACAATCTTCGGTTCTAACAGAATATGACCCGCGATCGCGTAAAGGTCATCATCCGTGAGATTTCTCATCTCAGTGAAAATATCTGCACTCTTCATACTGGGGTGCACCTCAGAAATTTCGGTAAACCCATCAAAAGTTTTTGGGTTTTTCATGAACTCTACCAACGCTTTTATGTTATTGCGCGGTGGTGTTGCCAAAGCTAGAGTTGCTGGACTCAAATTCACATTTGGGTCAGTTTTCGTCATGCCTGCTGCATGGCATTGAGAGCAAGTTAAGTTAAATAAGCGTTTGCCTTCTTTAACTTGTTTGAGGCTCAGCACCACAGTTTCGCCCTTGTCATTCAGAGGAAGAGTGCGAACGTCTTGGCTGAGTTCGACAGCAAGCGCACCACCGACAAAAATCTGAAATGTCAAGAATAGAGTGACAACAGCAATGAAATATCTTTTAAGCATGGTTCTCCCTAAAAACAGGCTAGTTATTGAACCCTCTACACAGAATGGATCAATCTGCAATAGGTTCTGAGTTACGGCTGCGTTCAAGTTTAGAAATAATTGCCTTGACATCCTCCAAAGCCAAACGGGTTTGTGGGTGTTTGTAAGCAATTCCTAACTCATCACACAACTGGAGTACATTTTGAACAGGGACATTGTAATCCGCTGCTATTTCTGCGATCGACAGGTCTGCAAAACCCATAATTATTGGTTGCTGACAGGCCAAAATTGAGCTATCTGCTGTCAACTTCAACCAGGACAGTTGGAACAAGACAAGTTTCAGATTTGTTCTGTCCCGGCTTAACGAAAGCAGCCAGCTAACTCACGATCAATATCATCCCATCCAGATGCCCTTTTACCAACAGGCTGTTGTTGGTTTCACTAGAAGCTTTAGGGCGATCGCCCAAAGGTATGGCTATGTGCAGGTACAACGTGGGGATCGCTGGAATTGAAGGTTTCAAGCATTCCCTCGCGGGTACTAATTTGTGGCTGAGGCTGGTGGAGCCGAATTAGTTGAGCTAAAGTTTTCTTTAACTGGGTGCGAGGTACGATCGCATCCACAAAACCTTGAGTCAGCACATACTCAGCCGTTTGAAAATTTTCGGGCAGCTTTTCCCGCAGAGTTTGCTCTATCACCCGCCTACCTGCAAAACCAATAGTTGCTTTTGGCTCTGCGATAATAATGTCACCCAGCATTGCGAAGCTGGCTGTTACACCGCCAGTAGTGGGGTGGGTCAAAACGGGAATATAGAGCAGTCTAGCTTCGCGGTGGCGTTCTAAAGCCCCAGAAATTTTTGCCATCTGCATCAGCGACAGCATTCCTTCTTGCATTCTTGCACCGCCAGACGCGCACACAACAATCGCAGGTAAGCTTTCTAGGGTAGCGCGTTCGATCAGGCGGGCGAGTTTTTCTCCCACGACTGAACCCATGCTACCTCCCATAAACTGAAAGTCCATCACGCCCAAGGCAATTGGTAAGCTGTCTAATTGACCCAGACCGGTTTGTACTGCGTCTGTTAAGCCTGTTTTTTCTTGGGTTTCCCGGAGGCGATCGCTATACTGTTTGCGATCGCGAAACTTCAGCGGATCAGTTGCACACAGCCCCTCATCAATCGCCATCCAAGTATTAGGATCGATCAACTGCTCGATTCGCTCATCGCTATATACTCTTAGATGGTGGCCGCACTCCAAACACACCATCATATTTGCCCGGAGGTCTTTGGCATAAGTCAGAGCTCCACAAGCTTCGCATTTAATCCAAAGCCCATCGGCAATTTCCCGTTCCGGCCGCTGTTGAGAGTTAGGCACTGGTTTTCTTCGATCTGCAAACCAATCAAATAAAGACATTAAAATTCGTAATTGGTAATCCGTGATTGTTAACTGTTAACCGTTAACTGTTAACCGTTAACAGTTATCTGAATCTTCCTCAATCGGACTGATCAACAGCGATGCAGCCCACTGGTCTTGCGGTTGAACTTGCAAAGCTGTAGCACTCCCGGCTCCCAAATAAGATGCTATACCCAGATCGACTATTCGAGCCGGGATTTGATGAGCCACCAGTAGCTGCTGCATCAATTCCGCCTCCCAGCGGAAGCTAGTAGTTCTTAGCGTAATCCAACACACAAAATCATCCTATCAACTTAAGGGACTAGCCTATCTACCAATTATTGCGCTCTATTCTTCAGTTTGATTAGAAACTGAAATTAGGGAAAAACAACTGCAAGTAGGTAGATATTATCGCCTCGCCCCACAGAGCTGTTAAAACCGCGCCCAGAGCCAAAAATGGCCCAAAGGGCATCTGTTGACGGCGACTGTGCCACCCCAAGGCGATCGCGC
>DATGYA010000397.1:0-1867 GCA_035298405.1 Kamptonema sp.
CCATAATCCCAACGCCACTAAAACCTGTGGTTGCAGTAATTCCTTCTCCACTAGCGATTAAAAAAAATTGGCCTAAAAATCTTTTTAATCATTGACGCATATCCAGTAAAATGGATATAATTACCATTTGTGGTTAAATTAAAACAGCCAACGTTGTAGAAAAGAGGTCATGCCCACAATTCAGCAATTAATTCGTGATGAACGCCAAAAAGTACGTAAGAAAACTAAATCTCCAGCGTTGAAGGCTTGTCCTCAGCGCAGAGGCGTTTGTACAAGAGTTTATACAACAACTCCTAAAAAACCCAATTCAGCTTTACGCAAAGTGGCGAGAGTCCGCCTTACCTCAGGTTTTGAAGTAACTTCCTACATACCGGGTATTGGCCATAACCTGCAAGAACATTCGGTAGTAATGATTAGAGGGGGTCGGGTAAAATACTTGCCCGGTGTTAGATATCACATTATTCGTGGAACTTTAGACACGGCTGGTGTTAAAGATCGCAAACAAGGCCGTTCTAAATACGGAACTAAGCGTCCTAAAGCTACGAAGTAGTATTAGCTGTTAACCCTCCAAGCCAAGCAAGTTCGATCGCCAAAAAGTTGCTTAATCGATACCTGCCTTGCAACGCACTCCTTAGGGAAAGCCCGATCCGATTTAAAAAGCCTCAGCACTAAATAAGATGTAGTTTAATATCTAACAATTAAGTGTGAAGGGTTTTGTATTTAGTGATACGGAGCAGTCCGGGCAAATCAGGACTAACCTCTTAACTTGTCCGCAGATCTCTAAGGCAGTAAAGATGTGAGTATAAATTCAGAACGCAAAGCAAGCTGGGTAGAGACGTAAATATTACAGAATAAGCACAGCTAAAAACCATTTCTTTGAGGTTTTTGAACTGCAAGATGGGACAAGCCGAAACACGGCTTTGTAGTCGGTTGAAAGCTTGGTAAAACAAAAACATCTGGCAGGTAAAGGCAACTGTGTTTGGTAAATAGACTGAATCAGCTAAAAATCTGCCTTACTTGAGTTGGCGGAGTCTCAACAGTCTAAAAACAACTGAGAAGCATCTAACATCTAAATTTTTAAGTTCCATCTGAAGGCTGAATATGTCTCGTCGTACCCTTGTACAAAAACGTCCCGTACCACCCGATCCGGTATATAACAGTCGCCTGATTAGTATGATGGTGAGACGGGTGATGCAAAGTGGCAAAAAGTCGGTAGCATCTGGCATCGTCTATGATGCGATGAAAATCATTGAAGAAAGGACAGGTGGCGATCCGCTGGAAACTTTCGAGCGGGCTGTCCGAAATGCTACGCCTTTGGTAGAAGTAAAAGCTCGTCGGGTAGGTGGTGCTACGTACCAAGTGCCGATGGAAGTACGGGCAGACCGAGGCGCAACTTTAGCGCTACGCTGGTTAATTCAATTTTCCAGATCGAGAAGTGGAAAATCAATGGCCAGCAAATTAGCTAACGAACTAATGGATGCTGCTAACGAAACAGGTAGCTCCATTCGCAAACGGGAAGAAACCCACCGGATGGCAGAAGCAAATAAGGCTTTTGCTCATTATCGGTATTGATTTCCCTATGACCCTTTTGGTCAACAAAAAGTATAGAATCTTAACAGAGAGTAACGAAGTAAATATCTGCGGCAATAACCAAGGAGGTAGCCGTGGCACGTACCGTCCCGCTTGAAAAAACACGCAACATCGGGATTGCAGCCCACATTGATGCGGGCAAAACAACAACAACAGAACGGATTCTGTTCTATTCCGGTATGGTTCACAAGATTGGAGAAGTCCATGAAGGAACCACCGTAACTGACTGGATGGAGCAAGAGCGGGAGCGAGGAATTACCATTACTGCTGCCGCAAT
>DATGYA010000398.1:0-9722 GCA_035298405.1 Kamptonema sp.
CCCCCCATCCCCCCTTGGCATCAAATCTTCACAGCACTGACACAATAAATCCACAACTGAGAGCCAGAATACTTTTTAAGTACACAAATAGTACACCTCTCTTTTGCAAACTTTAACAGATTCAGAAATTATGGCTTTTCAGCTCGGTCAGCGTATCTCTGTCTTAGCAACAACACTAACCGTTGCTACTATGGCATTACCTTATGCTCTGGGAATTAAGGCGGCAAATGCAGCTTCAACACCGTCTTATCCAACTAAAAATCACCTAGCAAATGCGGCAGTAACTCCTTCTTCAGGAAAAGAAAAAGTTACTGCTCTATCTGCTGAACAGAAGCAGCGAATTCAAACTATCCGCCAAGAAGAACGGCGCAAAATTTCTGCTGTACTTAAGCCAGAACAGCGGACTAAACTAGACAAATTATTGCAGTCTCATCAAAAATTAAGTAGTGCCTTAAATTCCCTGAATTTGGATAGCAGTCAGCGGACTCAGATTCAGTCTATTCAACAAGCAGCGAAACAGCAAATTCAAGGAGTTGTGGCACATAAATAACACTCAATTTTAAAATTGCATAGCATTTGCTCCAAAATACTTGATCTAAAAGTATTAGGAATTAGGCATCGGGTCTCACTAATAAGTAATTAGTAATAAATAATTGGTAATTGGCAATTCAGAAAAAACATTACAAATTATTTATTACTTATAAGTAGTAGGGTGAGCATGGCACCTTACTACTACTTATTTATTAACTTAATTGATTATAAATCTTTAATTGTAGATTCTGAGTTATTCACAGAATTTCGCATACTTTCGACGGTGCTTTTAATGAAACCTGCTAGGGGGACGGCGACTAATAAACCGATTAATCCTGCTACTTTGGTTCCTATTAACAGGGATACAAAAATCCAAACAGGATTGAGTCCGGTAAAACCTCCCAAAAGTCGGGGGGCGATCCCATTTTCAATTACTTGATCGAGCAATGTAGCGACAACTAAAACTTTCACACCTAGCCAAAAGTTGTTCAAAGCCATTAGCAAACTGACGATGCTGATACTTAACCCTGCTCCCAAGGGAATTAGGGTCATTATACCTACTCCCAGACCAAATAATAAGCCAAAAGGAACCTGTAAAATCAAAAAGGCTACTGTCATTGAGAACCCCATGAAGGTGGCTAAAGTAGCTTGACCGATGAAATAATTCTGGAAGTTTCGCCGTAGGGATTCGCGGATTTGGCTACCAAACTGAGGGGGAAGCCACTGAAACAAACCGTCCCAAAGACGTTGACCGTGTAATAACAAGTAAAATGTTAGTACAACTGTTAGCAGTAGGTCTAAGAGACTTCCGGCTGCACCTAAAGCAAAGCTTAAAATTTGACCGATGATTGACTGCAATTGAGTAGAAAATCGCTCGCTTAGCTGTTTGGCAAGACCCCTTAAATCAATGGGAAGGTTGCGACTTTCTGCCCAATTGTGTAGGCTTTCGATTTGTTGAGTCCCAGAATTAATCCAACTGGGGAGGCGCGTTACTAGCTCATTTAATTGGGCGACAACGATCGGAGCCAGGGTGACTCCTAATACTACTAATATCAGTAAAAATAGGCACAATACTAATACGACTGCTTGCTGGCGCTTCACGCCGTACCGCCGCAGGAAGTGGACGGGGTAATCTAGTAAAAAAGATAGTACGGTTGCAGTTACAAAAACGCTAATCAGAGAGCGAAAATATTCAAATACTAGGAGTAGTAACCAGGAGTTGAGTACCACTAGGGGAAATACCAATCCCCACATCCACCATTGCGGCATTTGATTGACAGGTTTCATGTAAGTCAGGAGTGAGGATTCAATATACTTGTAGGGTGGGCATTGCCGCTTGGAAATATTGTAACTTAATAGTTAGAGGTGGTTGGCGGTAATGCTCAGTCTACGCTTAATTATTTCCGACTACTTGGCTCTTCTGAATGCTAACTCCTGAATAGTTATAAGGTGGGCATTGCCGCTTTCAAATATTGTAAATTATAGTCAGAGATGTTGGGCGGCAATGCCCAGGCTAGGCTTAATTATTTCCGACTGAGTTGTATTTTCAAAATTTTTCTGTATGGCGTTCTAGTGCTAGTTGAATTAAGCGGTCTACTAATTCGGCGAAGTCGATGCCGGAAGCGGCCCAAAGTTGGGGATACATACTGGTAGCTGTGAAGCCGGGGAGGGTGTTGATTTCATTAATTAGGACTTCGCCTGTGGATTCGACATAGAAGAAGTCCACTCGTGCTAAACCAGCGCAATCAAGGGCTAAAAATGCTTCGATGGCGATTTCTTGGATTTGAGATGCGATCGCATCGCTGACTTTTGCGGGAATAAATAGATCGGCTTGTCCTTGGGTGTATTTAGTTTCGTAGTCGTAGAAATCACTTTTGTAAGTAATTTCGCCAACTACAGAGGCTTGGGGTCGATCGTTGCCTAAAATGGCGCATTCTAATTCTCTAGCGACTACTCCGGCTTCGATAATTATACGGCGATCGTAACTAGCGGCGCTGTCGAGGGCGGCTTCTAGTTCTGGGCGCGATCGCACTTTAGAAATTCCTACTGATGAACCCAAATTTGCTGGTTTTACAAAGCAGGGATAGCCTAATTTTTCCTCAATTTGGTCGCATAATTTGGGGAAAATGCAAGGGTTAGACCAAACTTGCGATCGCGTAACTGTGGTATATTTAACTTGGGGCAAGCCAGCTTGTGCAAATACAGTTTTCATCGCAATTTTATCCATTCCCATTGCCGAGCCCAAAACCCCAGAACCGACAAAAGGAACTTGCATTAATTTTAGCATCCCTTGTACAGTACCATCTTCGCCATTTGGCCCGTGTAAAATGGGAAACCAAACGTCTACTGTATCGGTCATTGGAAATTGAGAATAAGGAATTAAAGACTGGGAACTGGAAATTAAATTTTCCTGCACATCTGCGATCGCATTCTCCCCCTCTAATTGTAGAGGTTTTCCCGTTTCTAAGACTTGTTGAGGCACTGTTCCAGCTAGCCAGCGGCCGTCTTTTTGGATGTAGAAGGGCAGAACTTCGTATTTACTGGCATTTTGGTCAGAGGCGATCGCACGCGCGATCGCCCTAGCCGAACTGATAGAAACTTCGTGTTCCCCAGAACACCCACCAAATAACAGCCCGATCCGCAACTTTGTCATTGTTAATACTCCCGGCACTTCTCGATTCTCGACTACTATACTCGGAGTTAGCGCAGTTACCACAGGAACAATAGCATATTAGCAGCGGTTCATTGTTTGAGTGCTTTTATCGGGAGGCGATCGCCAGATTAGGATATCATAACTTCATGGGGCACGTAATATTCAACTGCCCAACCTCTAAGAAGGAAGAATAATTTCATCCAAACAAAGCATAAATACTCGGCAACATCTAGAATTTCTAGATGATAGAAATTATTAAAAATGTAAAAGTTAGCACCAAGCTTGCTAGAGAATTTATTACCAGTCACTTCCCTCAAAGAACAGCATTTATTTTATTTGTTTTAGAAGAAGACATAACCTGGAAAACTGAGGGTTGAAGATCGGATATAAGTAAACGGAGTTGCCTTACCTTATTGTCGAAATTATGCAAGATTTATCAACCCTCAATCCTACCTAAAATCTCAGCTACTATTTCCCCGCAACTGGTTTTACTGAACTGCTATCAGCCCGGACAAAACACTTACTAGGGGCTCCTTTATCCACACTTTTCTCTACATAAATCCAGGGTTGTTTTTTATTATCCGCTAAAATGCCAAATCCCGCAGGGCCGAGGTCAATTTCAAAAGTTTGCCCCTGCTTAAAAGTGCCAATCACAGGCCAGTTAGCAATATCTAATACCACAGAATTACCAGGAGTTTGTATTTGTTCAATTGTCGCTTTTCCCATCCGGCAAGGAATACCCTTACCACTTGTGTCTACGATCTGCCAATTTTTATGGGATGTTCTTTGATAAAATCCTTGGGCGTTAGGCTTTGGCAATTCAGTTGGCGTTCCTTGATTAGCTGTAGATGTTGCAGTTGTCGGACTAGGTTTCGGAGTTGCAGTTGTCGGACTAGGTTTCGGAGTTACAGTTGTCGGTTTCGCGGTTGTTGTAGGTTTTGGAGTAGCTGTTGTTTGATTAGCTTGAGATGTTGCAGTTGTCGGACTAGGTTTCGGAGTTGCAGTTGTCGGACTAGGTTTCGGAGTTGTTGTCGTTTGATTAGCTTCCGGAGTTGGCGTTTCTTGACTACAACCAAGCAAGTTAATTCCCAAAACCACCGAAATCAGCGTCAAGCCCAGCCACTTTTTACCTTGATTGTACTTGCGAACGTTAACTGGTTTTAATGTCTTCATTTTAGTACCTATTTGCCAATTGCGAAACTCAGCCATTATACCAGAACACCCGTCAAACTGAAGGCACGAACCTCAGTAATTTTCACCCGCACTAGCTGACCTTTTAATTCGGCAATATCCCCCGGTAAAAAAGTCAGGCGGTTGCCACGTCCCCTACCCATTACCTGAGTAGGATCTTTATGATTTTGGTCTTCCACTAACACTTCTTCAATGCGCCCCAAATATCGCTGCGATCGCGCCATTGCCGTCGCCCCCACCACATGATTTAACCGCTGCAACCTATCAGCCTTCACATCCTCACTCAACTGATTATCCCACAAAGCCGCAGGAGTCCCCGGACGGGGCGAATAAGCCGCCGTATTCACCAAATCAAAACCAATATCAGCTACCAACTTCAACGTCTTTTCAAACTGTTCTTCACTTTCCCCAGGAAAGCCCACAATCGCATCAGCACTAATTGAAGCATCCGGCATATATTGGCGAATTGTATCAATAATTCGACAATATTTTTCCTGAGTGTAACCCCGCGCCATCGCCTTTAAAATATCATTATCCCCTGACTGAAACGGAATATGAAAATGTTCGCAAACCTGCGGTAACTCTGCACAAGTTTTAATTAACCTTTCCGTGAAATAACGGGGGTGGCTAGTAGCAAACCGAATCCGTTCAATTCCCGGCACATCACTTACATAACACAGCAAATCAGTCAAAGTATACTGATGACTACCATCAGACTTACTTCCAGGTAAATCTCGACCATAAGCATCAATATTTTGACCCAATAAAGTTACTTCCTTATAACCTTGACGGCCTAATTCTTCCATTTCCGCACGAATTGCTTCAGGAGTTCGCGACTGTTCCACACCCCTTACATTCGGCACCACACAATAAGTACAGCGTTCATTACAACCGTAAATTACATTCACCCAAGCCGTCACCTCACTATCACGACGCGGCTTAGTAATATCCTCCATAATATGAACAGCATCAGTAGCAACTACCTGATTGCCATCAAACACCTGTTCCAGCAAATCTTGCAGCCGATTTGCGTGTTGCGGCCCCATCACTAAATCCAATTCTGGAACTCGCCGCAGCAACGCTTCGCCTTCTTGTTGGGCGACACATCCAGCCACAATTAAAGTCAGTTCCGGTTCTACGCGCTTGCGTCCAGCTTGTCTTCCCAGGTAAGAATAAACCTTGTGTTCGGCGCTGTCCCGAATGCTACAAGTATTGTAAAGAATTAAGCTAGCCTCGTTAGGGTCTTCAGACCACTCGAAGCCCATATCTTCTAGGATGCCAGCCATGCGTTCCGAGTCGGCTTTGTTCATCTGGCATCCGAAGGTGGTAATGTGATAGCGGCGGGGAGTGGTGGTCATGGAAAGTAAAGATAATTCTTCAATGGAGGCAGGTTTGGCAGTTGTGGTAAATTTCCCAACAGCAGAGATATTCTCAACCCGTTTTTACATTATAGGATGATTCTTGCTGAGAAAACTACCGAATTTTTGAGTAGAGGAAGATGCCTTGCTTTTTTCTCCTAATATCTGGTAATAGTTGACATTTTATACTTTTGAACTAAAAGATGGTTGATTATACTGGATGGTTCACAGAAAACCTAAAGGGTAAAATAAAGAATTTCAGAAGTAATTCTAACTATCTATAGCTTGGCTGTTCATAATGCCACTCACTTGCCCCTAAAAACTCAACAATACTTTTAGCAATCGCTCTCGCTGCCAAAAAAGGTACACCATTCCCCACAGTCTTAAACATATTACTTAGAGTCATCGAAGCTGGCAACACAAAATCTTTAGGCAAAGATTGAATAGCCAGAACCTCTGCCACAGAAAGCCGACGAACTTTATACGGATGTAAATGTACTTCATTATTTCCATAGCAAGCCGTCGGCGAATAACGCCACCTATGCAGCCGCTTAAAAGATTTCCTCGAATCATCCCCTTCATCAACAGCAGCAAACCGCTTAAGACCAGCTTTCGGCTTGAAACAGTGTTCAGCATTGGGATGATTAATAACATCATTTTGCTTAAACCAAGACTCAACCATTAACTCTTGAGGAATGCCATCTGCACAAGGCAAAATCGAATCTTCTTTAAATAAATCCCTACTAGGCCAAGAGTAAGCAAAAGCCTGAGATTTTGGATATAAAATCTGACTATTCCAAGGAAAAACACCTTCAGGTAGCACTTTGTCATACTCATTAATGTTAATTCCCATATCTTTGATTAAATTATTGCGGAAACCTAGTAAAATAATTCTATCTCTATCTTGCGGCACTCCATACTCAATAGCATTAATCAAACGTTCTGTTAACACATAACCAGCTTGATTGAGGCAAGTTTTACAATTCTCAAAAAAGACTCTGTGTTTCTGAGTTCTCCACAAACCTTTAACATTTTCAAATAAAAAGAAATCCGGCTGTTGCTGAAAAATCAACTCAACATAAGCAGCGGAAAGCTTCCCTTTTTCGCCTTCGTGACCTCGATTTTTTCCACCAACTGAAAAGTCAGGACAAGGCGGCCCAGCAATAAACCCAATCAGGTCATTATTTGTCCGTGCATCCTCTATTAATTCTCGCAACTTTAGCGCTTCTTTTCCTGCTGTTAGATGAGTCACATCTGTTTCCTCTCCTTCAGAGTAGCCGTATTCTGGCAATGGCAAATTTAGACATTGGCGAGAATAGCGGTAAGCCTGCAAAAATGGCAAGAAAATTTCATTTACATAAGCTATATTAAAACCGCTCAACTCAAACCCCAAATCAAGAAAGCCTGAGCCTGCAAAAAAAGAGAAAATAGAGCAACGCTTGTTCATTAAATTAAATGCGTATTTTTTGCTCAGATCATTATATCAAATCCTGTTATTTTAACTCCTTAACCTTTTGTAACTAAACTAACCTACTTAGAATGTGGTAAAATATTTTCTTGCGAAATAGGAATTGAAATCACAAACTTAGTTCCTTGGCCTAGATGCGAAAGACACTTCAATGCCCCTTTATGTTTTTCTACAACAATGTGGTAAGCGATTGATAACCCCAAACCAGTACCTTTTCCCACAGCTTTAGTTGTAAAAAATGGGTCAAACAACCGTTGCAGAACTTCTGGATCTACCCCTGGGCCATTGTCAGAAATAGAAATTAGGACTTGGTTGTCTTCTCCTACTTGGGTATTAATCCTAATTGCAGGAATTGGACACAGAGGATAAACTTCTTTCTGGTTTTTCCCGCTTTTAATCTGTTGTATTTCTTTGCTTCTAAAGTCTTCTAAAGCATCAATTGCATTAGCTATAATATTCATAAATACCTGATTTAACTGACTGGCATAGCAGACAACTAGCGGCAAATTCCCGTACTCTTTGATTGTGCGAATTTCCGCTAATCCTCCTTTGGCTTTGAGCTGATTTTGCAAAATTAGCAGCGTACTATCAATACCTTCATGAATATCTACTGGTTTCATCTCAGCTTCGTCATGCCTGGAGAAGTTCCGCAAAGACAAAACTATCTCGCGGATGCGATTTGCTCCCAACTTCATCGAAGCTAGAATTTTGGGCAAATCTTCCATCAAAAATTCTAAATCGCTGTTTTGAGCTAAAGCTTTAATGCTTTGTACTGGATTGGGGTAGTTTTCTTGGTAAAGATTCAGCAATTGCAGCAATGTTTGAACGTATTCGTTAGCGTGAACGAGATTGCCGTAGATGAAACTGACGGGATTGTTAATTTCGTGGGCGATTCCAGCGACTAATTGCCCCAAACTTGACATTTTTTCAGTTTGAACTAACTGGGATTGAGTGAGTTTTAACTCTTGCAGGGCAATTTCTAGTTGTTCAGCCTGTTTGCGTGATGCCTCCTCTGCTTCCTTAGCGCGTGTGATGTCATATCTGATCGATAAATATTTATATGGTTGCCCATTTTCATCTAAAAATGGTATGACGGTGGTATCTACCCAATAATAGGTTCCATCTTTGGCTCGGTTTTTAATTGTACCTTTCCAAACTTTACCAGAGGTAATAGTCTGCCAAAAATCTTTGAAAAATTCTTGAGAATGATAGCCAGAATTGATAATTTTGTGATTTTTGCCAATTAATTCTTTGCGGCTATACTTAGATACTTCACAAAATTTATCGTTGGTATAGCTGATAAGTCCGTTGGCATCAGTTATTGCGACAATCGCTGATTGATCGAGTGCAAATTTTAGTTCAGATAGTTCTTTGAGTGTTTCTCGCAATTTTTCATCTACATACTTGCGCTCGGCGATCGCTTGCCCGTAAACCCAAATATTATTTTTACCTAGATTTTCCTCGGTTTCGTCTACCGCAGTTTGCCTTCCTTGACTCCCATTACTTTGACATTCTTGCTGAACTTTATTACTATCCATACTAGCTCTCTGTACAATTGACCATAACCTCTACCCCCTGATAAACTTTCCAACTCCCAGGTAATTCTTCAGAAAATTTATTGCTTATAGGCTTCTGGCTGTGTTCGTGATTCCCAGCCTTATTTCCCTGATTTGGCAGCAAATTACCCTTAATTTCAAATATTTACCCTAGTGGTAATAGTTTTTGATTGATTTGATACAAATTAATATTTTCTTAATCTCAGTTTGGGGCAAGGGGAGTTTTTAGGGCGATCGCACTCTTAAATAATTTGAAGTTTAGCTTAAACTTAACTTAAACTGCTTAAAGCCACTGACCGCCCCGAAAACGCCAGTAGGGAAACAAAATCCGCAGCAGTGTTTGCGACGCTACATAAATCGCTACCCACACTAAGCTGTAATGTCCGGCAAAAGTTCCCAAATCAAAATCCTCCTGCGCTACTCCCGGTAAACCAAAAATTTTTACTAGCAACACTAAAAATACAGCTTCCCAGATTCCTCCTAACAATTGAAAAGCTCCCGGCCAATCTCTATCCCACCGGAACTGCTGAATGTAAATATATACAATATCCCAAATTAACCCAAAAATTGCTAGATATCCAAGTGTCCAGAAAAACACCGAACCTGATTTAGAGCCAATTAACCCTAAAAAAAATGGCAGCGTCACTGCAACTCCTACAGTTGCAAATAGTAATAAACGAGTTTGCCACCGACCGAAGAGAGTAGGGGTCATTCGATTTATTGGTGAAGGAAGAAGGAAGTAATTAAAGCAATCATAGCTCAATATTTATTAACGTGAGTTCGATGGAGTGCGATGCCGACCGCTGGCTACGCCTATGCGAAGAAACAAGCTGATACCATTTCTCCAATTGAAACCATATTCAAACCCTTGCTATACAACAAGGGTCTAGGCATTGTCTAAACTAAATTTGCTGTGGGAACCTATCCTAAATCAGCATGAAATTAGCCGCTGTAATCGCAGTTTT
>DATGYA010000399.1:0-6083 GCA_035298405.1 Kamptonema sp.
AGAGGTGGGCTGCAACAAGCTCAAGCCAGCGGGCAACAAACCCAAGTCAACAGATCGCAGTACAATGCAGCATTAGGCGCGATCGCGCAGTCAGAAGCCACCCTCAAAGACGCTCAACTGCAACTTTCCTACACCAACATCACCGCCCCCGCCGCCGGACTTATCGGGCGCAAATCTGTAGAAGTTGGGCAGCGCGTACAACCGGGAACTCCCTTAATGGCGATCGTTAGTAACGAATATTGGGTGACAGCTAACTTCAAAGAAACCCAGCTCACAAACCTAAAACCTGGCCAAAAGGTAGAAATCAAATTAGATGCTTTCCCCAATCGTATTTTTGAAGGGCGCATCGATAGTTTTTCACCAGCATCAGGCGCTCAATTTGCCTTACTGCCTCCCGACAATGCTACTGGTAACTTTACAAAAATTGTACAACGGATTCCAGTAAAAGTGGTTTTCGATGCCGAAAGCATCAAAGGATATGAATTGCGGATTGTACCGGGAATGTCGGCTGTTGTCAACGTTGAAATTAAATAGTTAACGGTTAACAGTTAACTGTTAACCGTTAACCGTTAACCGTTAACCGAATTGTAGTGGTGGATGCTGTAGGGGCGGGTTTAGCAGATAACCTTTGCTATCACAGATAACATATCAACAAAACCCGCCCCAGCTTTTGCTATCACAGATAACATATCAACAAAACCCGTCCTGGTTTTAACATTTAACGAATTTTGTCTTCCTTCTTCCTTCTTCCTTCTTCCTTCTTCCTTCAGCTATAACAATGAGCAGAATTCCCCCAGCACTACGCTCTAGAAACTATCGCCTGTTTTTCGCAGGACAGGGAATATCTCTCATTGGGACTTGGATGACCCAAATTGCTACAATTTGGCTAGTGTATCATCTCAGTCAATCACCTTTGTTGCTGGGTTTAGTGGCATTTTCAGGTCAAATTTCCACCTTAATTTTAATTCCATTTGCGGGAGTTTTAGTAGAGCGATGGAACCGCCACCGAGTTCTAATTATTACTCAAATACTTGCCATGCTTCAATCGCTAGCACTAGCGGTTTTAGCGCTGACAGGGACGATCAACATTTGGCATATTATCATTTTGAGTTTTTGTCAAGGTGCAATCACGGCTTTTGATGCCCCAGCGCGTCAAGCTTTTGTGCCAGAAATGGTAGAAAATAAAGAGCATTTAGCAAACACGATCGCGATTAATTCTTCCATGTTCAATGGCGCAAGATTAGTCGGGCCCGCCATGGGAGGATTGCTAATTGCCAGCGTGGGGCCGAGTTACTGTTTTCTAATTGATGGTCTCAGTTACATTGCCGTGATTGCAGGTTTGTTAGCGATGAATGTCAAACCTCGGAAACTATCAGTAATTACTACTAATCCCTTAGAAAGATTGAAAGAAGGATTTGCTTATGCCTTTGGTTTTCCTCCCATCCGTTCTATTTTACTGCTATTAGCATTAGTCACCTTTGCAGGAATGCCCTATACAACTCTCGTTCCTATTTTTGCAACAAATATTCTCCAGGGCGGCCCAGAAACTTTAGGCTTTTTAATGACCGCTGCTGGATTGGGGGCATTATCAGGTGCAATTTATTTAAGTACGAGAAAAAGTGTAATTGGACTAGGAAAATTTATTGCTATTTCGCCAGCAATTATGGGATTAGGGCTAATAGGTTTTGCTTCCTCCCACGTCTTGTGGTTTTCATTAATAATGATGGTGCTAATCGGCGTTGGCTTCATCCTCAACGTTACATCGGGCAATACATTTTTACAAACAATAGTTGAAGATGATAAGCGGGCACGGGTAATGAGTATCTACGCGATGTCATTATTTGGGGCAGCACCTTTTGGCAATTTAATTGCTGGTGGATTAGCTAATTATATCGGTGCTTCTAATACATTAATTATGGGAGGCATAGTTTGTATTTTAGGTTCATTGATTTTTACCAAACAACTTCCAGCTTTACGGCGCTTAGTGCGACCAATATATACACAAATGGGCTTACTTTCTAAATCCTAATCTTAGAGGGGTGTAAACTAATGGCTAACACAAATGCAATTCAACAGCAACCATCCGATCGCGTTCCCCTGAAAACCTGGATTGGTGTCATGGGAACTATTTTGGGCGCTTTCATGGCGGTTTTAGATATTCAAATCACCAACGCCTCGCTCAAAGATATTCAAGCTGCCTTGGGCGCAACTTTAGAGGAAGGTTCTTGGATTTCTACAGCTTATCTAGTAGCAGAAATTGTAGTAATTCCGCTGACAGGTTGGCTATCGCGAGTGTTTTCTATCCGTTGGTACTTGTTAGTAAATGCCAGCTTATTTACTTTCTTTTCTGTCTGCTGTGCTTGGGCGTGGGATTTGAATTCAATGATTGTATTCCGCGCCTTGCAGGGTTTTACAGGCGGGGTTTTAATCCCGATGGCTTTCACCTATTTACTGACAAATTTACCACCGTCAAAAGTACCGATTGGTATGGCAATGTTTGCAATTACAGCCACCTTTGCGCCTTCAATTGGCCCAACAATCGGAGGATGGCTAACGGAGAATTATGGATGGGAATATGTCTTTTATTTGAATTTAATTCCAGGGTTGTTATTACTGGCGGCTGTTTGGTACGCAGTTGACCGTCAACCGCTGCAAATTGAACTTTTAAAAGGGGGGGATTGGTGGGGAATTATATCGATGGCAATTGGCTTAGGTTCCCTGCAAGTCGTATTAGAAGAAGGTAGTCGGAAAGATTGGTTTAGTTCAGATTTAATTCTCCGCTTAAGCATAATTGCTGCAATTTTCATCGGTCTTTTTTTCTGGATTGAATTAACTCGGAAACGACCTTTTATTAATTTACGCTTGCTGACGCGCCGCAATTTTGGCTTGGCAAGTATTGTCAATGTATCGCTGGGTGTGGGATTGTACGGTTCTGTGTATATTTTACCTCTCTATTTAGGTCAGATTCAGCAATACAATTCTATGCAAATTGGCGAGGTGATTATGTGGGCGGGTGTACCGCAATTATTCATAGTGCCATTGGTACCCAAATTAATGCAGCGTGTCGATATGCGAGTGATGATTGGGGTGGGAGTTAGTTTGTTTGCGGTGAGTTGTTTTATGAATGCTTATATGACTCACGACTATGGTATCGATCAGTTGCGTTGGTCGCAATTAGTTCGGGCTATGGGGCAACCTTTGATTATGGTTCCTCTCTCAACTATTGCTACTGCTGGTATGGAGAAACAAGAGGCAGGTTCGGCTTCGGGTTTGTTTAATATGATGCGGAATATGGGCGGTTCAATGGGGATTGCGGCGCTGGGTACTTTGTTAACGCGGCGGGAACAATTTCACTCTAATCAATTGGGTGATTCTGTATCTTTATATGACCCGGAAACGCAAGAAAGACTTAATCAAATGACTCAGTTTTTTGTGAGTCGAGGCTCAGATTTAACTGTCGCCAGAGATCAGGCGATCGCAGCTATTTCTAATATTGTCCGCCGCGAAGCTTATGTGATGGCTTTTAATGATTGTTTTTACTTTGTAGGGATTGCTTTGTTATTAAGTGGAATTGCGGTTATCTTCTTTAAAAAGGTGAAATCTGGCGGCGGTGGGATGGCTCATTAAAATTGTCAATAAGTTATGCTAAGTAGAAGGAAGAAGGAAGAAGGAAGAAGGAAGAAGGCTTATACAGCCAACTTTTTAGCCATTGGTATCTTACGTTTAATTAGGGGGATTTACTTAATTATTCGAGCGCTGCTAAAATAGCTTCAGAATCGCAGACAAAGCCAAAGCACTGTTTAACGTTGTAAAGAGTAGCTAGCCAGCAATAATCAGGAGATGTAGTTGCCGTACAATCTTTAACTAATATGCAGTCATAGCCGAGAAAGTTAGCATCTTGTAGTGTTGCCATTACGCATTGATCCGCATTCACTCCCCCAAAGAAAATTGTAGTTTTACCAAGGTTCCGTAAAATACTATCTAAAGGAGTATCCCAAAAGCCACTCATTCGATATTTATCAATAAGAATATCCTCTGGTTTTTGTTCCAATTCATCTACAACAGCGGCGGCCCAACTGCCTGCCATCAATACGCGCTCGCTATTTTTAGGTAGCGGATCGCCTAAACCTATACCGTCACCTGTGGGATTATAAACATGATGTATTGATGCACTAATATTTAGTAAATCTGGTCTGTTACCCCAGTTAACCCAAATGATAGGAATCGATCGAGTTCGCAATTCTGGCAACAATATTTTTAGCGGATTAATTGGAGTCCTAGCAGCGGTGATATCTACGCCAATATGCGCCAACCAACCGTCAGGATGACAAAAATCGTTTTGCATATCTATTACTAATAGGGCCGCTTTTGCCAAATCTAGGCGGAGGGTTTTGGTTTCTGTTTCCAGGGTGACGGGTTGAGGTGGGAGGGGAGGACGGGTGATGTCAGCAATTTTTGCATCCACTGTCCAAGCATTTGGCGCTACGCCCAAGGTACGGAGAGAAGAGGGATTCATATTGTTTTTGTCCGAACAATTATTTCTGGGTTGAACACAAATTTTTGATCGCGAACTTGTATTAGCTCATCTTTAGAGTAAAAGTAAGGATTCAATAGGACTTTTTTAACAATTAGCTCAAAATCAACTGATAATTGATCTAAGTGCAGTAAAAGGGTTAATCTGTGAGCTTTACGATTGAGAATGGGTTGATTTCGGTTGAGGGTGGTTATGAAACCGCTAACGTACAGGTGGAGGGCGATCGCATCAGCGCGATCGCACCTAACTTAGAACTTGCGGGGACGGCGATTGACGGCAGAAATAAGCTACTATTGCCCGGTTTTGTGAATGCACACACCCATTCTTCGGAGATGTGGCTACGTGGCCTCATTCCGCCTCTGCCGCTGGAGTTGTGGATTGCACAATTGTACGATTTTACGCCTCTCGATCTGGAAAAAGTTTACTTGAGTGCACTGGGAACAGCAGTAGAGACGCTGCTATCAGGTGGTACGAGTGTTGTAGATCATTTGGTGTTAATTCCGGGCCAAGAGTTGGAAACGATCGCAGCCGCCGATCGCGCTTACCGTGAAGTTGGCATTCGTGCTTTCATTGGGCCATTAATTCAAGATCAATCTCTAACGGCGGGTCTGCCTGCTGGCAATGCTGCAACTCAACACGCGCCTTATATTCGTTCAACAAAAGCAACTTTGGATTTAATGAAAGATGCGATCGCGCAGTTTCATAGACCTGAAGAAGGTATAGATATTCTGTTAGCACCAACTGGCATTCAACTATGTTCCGATCCTTTGTTTGAAGGGTGTGTAGAGTTGAGCGATCGCCACAATCTTTGTCGTCACGCTCACCTATTAGAAACCCAGGCTCAAAAACAATTAGCTCAGGAAAAATACGGTTGTAGCGCTGTCGAACACTTGAAAAGAATCGGTTATCTTAGCCCTCGCACTTCTTTAGCTCACTGCGTATGGTTGGATGATGCTGATATTTCTATTATGGCAGAAACTCAGGCTACTGTAGTACATAATCCTCTCAGTAACTTACGTTTAGGTAGCGGCATCGCGCCAATTTTAAAGTATCTTAAAGCTGGGGTGAATGTGTCTTTTGGCTGCGATGGGGCAGCTAGTAATGACTCTCAAGATTTACTAGAAGCGATTAAGATTGGTTCGATCTTGCATAATGTTACTGATTTTGATTATCGGCATTGGATTACACCACGCCAGTCAGTAGATATGGCATCTTTGGGAGGTGCGAAAGGATTAAATCTGGGCAAAGAAATGGGTTCGTTAGAAGTGGGAAAGAAAGCGGATTTTGTACTCTATGACCTGACTAATTTATCACTTTTACCTCGGACAGACCCGATTGGCTTGCTAATGTTAGGCCGTCCAACTCAAGCAGTGGATAGTGTTTGGGTAAATGGCAAACAAATTGTTGCACGCGGTGAGGTGAAAACGATTGATGTCAATGATTTAAGAAGGCGATTATTTGAGCATAGCGAGTGGAGTAGCGGTTGCCAATCTCAGACAGTAAATGAGATTGAAGCGCGTTATCGGCGGGTGATGAAACTGGAAGATGA
>DATGYA010000400.1:0-6441 GCA_035298405.1 Kamptonema sp.
GGTTTAATTAACCAATTCATGACTAAAGTGAGAATTACAGGTTTTGGCGCACGCAGGGCATTTACAGCTTGGGTAAAGTCTATTTTTACCATGATGGGATACATCATAAAAAATAGACAAATGGCAATTGGAATCGATACCTGATAAACGCTGAGAGCGTCAAGGGTGACGGCGACGCTGGGGAATAATCTACCGAGAATAATGCCGCCTAAAATGCAAAGAAATACCCAAAGGGTGAGGTATCTTTCAAAAAAACTGAGCTTGTTTCCTGCATGAACAGGTGAGGTTGTTGATTGATTCATCGCTTTAATTAATAAATAGTGAAGTGAAAATTGCAGCTAAAAATTAAAACTTTGCCTCTTTCCGCAATAGCTCCTCAATTGTTAAGTCAAAACGAGCTTCGCCGCCGAAAGTAGTCCCGACTTTGCCGTTGTAGAAATTGTTGTAAATCAATTTGTAGCCTTCCTTTGGTAGTGGAATGTAGCCGACAGAATTGACTAGAGTGGGTGCTTTTTCCATGTAGAATTGCACAAACTCACGTACTTCTGCTTTATTTTGGGCAGCGGTGTAGTTGACGTAGATGAAAAGAGGTCGGGTTAGAGGTTGATACTGAGCTTTTTCTACCGTCTCGCGGCTGGGGGTAACTGGCCCTTTGCCGCTGTCAATTCCTAATGCTTTTAATTGAGTTTGATTGTCTTCGTAATAGGCTAAGCCAAAGTAACCCAAGGCATTTGGATCGTTGATGACACCTCGCACTAAAACAGTGTCATCTTCACTAGCTGTATAGTCAGTGCGACTTGCTTTGGCTTGACCGACTGTGGCTTCTGTGAAGTAGTCAAATGTACCGGAATCTTTGCCTGCACCGTAGAGGGTGATTGGTTGATTTGGCCAATCTGGTCTAATCTGATTCCATTTAGTAATTTTACCTTGGGCGGCTGGTTCCCAAAGTTTTTTCAATTCGGTTACAGTGATGTCTTTTGCCCAGTTATTTTTAGGGTTGACTACTACTGTAAGAGCGTCAAAAGCGATGGGTAATTCATAATAGCGAATGCCAGCTTTGTTGCAGGCTTCCATTTCCTCTGGCCGGATTGGTCGCGAGGAATTACTGATGTCTGTTTCGCCAGCGCAAAACTTTTTAAATCCGCCACCAGTACCGGAGAATTCAACAGTAATTGCTACTTTTGCGCCTTGGGTCTTTTGAAAGTCTTTCGCGATCGCATCTGTAATGGGATAAACAGTGCTGGAACCGTCAATTTTAATAGGCTGCGAGGTTTGCGACTGCACTTGAGCGCAGGAAGTGAGAAGCACTATCGCACTAAGTGATAAAGCAAGTCTACTAAGTATGTGAGATTTAACCTGTTTGCTGACCTTCATTGACTTCGCCCCAATGTCAAAATCAAGGTTTACAATTCCATCATTTCAAAAAAAGTTGATTTGTCAAGTATAGGGCATAACAAGTACAAAAAGATATATTAAGAAATATTGATGGGTTAAGTTTCGTCGCAGGAGCGGGCGGACAGAATGGGGCTGAAGCGGCGATACTCGGCGAGGTACTGTTCGATGACCGCGAACTGAGGTAGATTGAGGCTGTAGTAGATCCAGCGTCCCTCTTGGCGACTGCGGACTAAAGCTGCTTCCTTCAAGGTTTTGAGGTGGAAGGAGAGTTTAGACTGGGGAACGTGGAGGCGATCGCACAACTCGCACACGCACAACTCCTGCGATCGCAGCAACTCTATAACCTGAACCCGCAAAGGATCGGAGAGGGCATGAAAACCAGCAGCAATCTGGTTGAGTGGGGTAGTAGGCGTTGTAAGCATCAAGTTTGTTTGAAATGTATCACTATTTTAGCGAAATCCTGCAACTGTTTAAAATCAGGATACTATCCCGTGCTCACACTAGAATAATAGTAAAAGCCCAAGAAATTTGGAGTTAGCAAAATGCGGCTACTACACACAATGCTACGAGTCGGGAACCTGGAAGAATCACTGAAGTTTTACACTGAAGTGCTCGGCATGAAACTGCTACGCCAAAAGGAATATCCAGATGGTAAATTTACTCTGGCTTTTGTGGGCTACGGCGATGAATCCGACCACACGGTATTAGAACTAACATACAATTGGGGTACTGACAAGTATAATTTGGGGGATGCTTACGGTCACATAGCGATTGGTGTTGATGACATTTATGCTACTTGCGATGAAATTAAAAGTCGTGGTGGTAAAGTTACTCGCGAACCAGGACCGATGAAACATGGTTCGACAGTAATTGCCTTTGTGCAAGATCCTGATGGTTATAAAGTTGAATTAATTCAACTGAAGGCACAAAGTAACGCAGAAAAAGTAGCAGCGGCGACAGCATCTTAAGGAGAATTTGTGTGGCGATCGCTTGGGTTAAAAGTTCAAGCGATCGCCTGGGATTTTAATCTAAAAGTTACCTTGCTGGTATTATTTTTACACGATTCTTTACCGATTTAGTAAAAGATGTTTCTTAGAAGTTTTGAGTCTTTAACTGCGATCCTCCGCACCGGAAGGTAGCGATCGCCTAACCCATAGTTGTTGATTTCGTGGCGATCGAACTCCATCAAACTCAGATGGTTTAAGGCGCGATCGCCCCTAACCCTTACCCAATTGGTGACAAAGCCTTACAATAAAAACAGTCCGATGCTACCTTGCTGCTAGCAAGATTTAAGCACATTCACCCCGCAACCACATCAAACTAATTGTGCCGTACCCCCCCCAGAACAGCCCAGAGCTGGATCTGAAGACCCTATTCCCATTTGAACTAGACGATTTCCAGAAAGAGGCGATCGCAGCCCTTCGTGCTGGCAAATCCGTCGTCGTCTGTACTCCCACAGGCTCCGGAAAAACCCTCATTGGCGAATATGCCATCTACCACGCCCTCAATCACGGCAAGCGCGTCTTTTACACCACCCCCCTCAAAGCCCTCTCCAACCAAAAGCTGCGTGACTTCCGCCACCAATTTGGAGCAGACATGGTAGGGCTGTTGACAGGCGATACCTCCGTCAACCGGGAAGCCCCAATCCTGGTAATGACTACAGAAATCTTCCGCAATATGCTCTATGGCACACCCATCGGGGAAGTCGGCACATCCCTCGTAGGTGTGGAAACCGTAGTCTTAGATGAGTGCCACTACATGAACGACAGACAACGCGGCACAGTCTGGGAAGAATCCATCATCTACTGCCCAGAAGAAGTTCAACTCGTCGCCCTCTCCGCCACAGTCGCCAATAGCGACCAACTCACGGACTGGATTAATAGAGTACACGGGCCAACAGACTTAATCTACTCTGACTACCGCCCCGTCCCGCTGCAATTTCATTTTGCCAACCAAAAAGGCTTATTTCCCCTCCTCGAAGACGGTAGCAAAAAAGTTAATGCTCGTCTCGTAGCTAAAAAAAAGCAGCAAAAAGAAAGCAGAGGCAACATTCCCGTCCCGAATTTGACAGATATTTTGTCTAACTTGCAGGCGAGGGATATGCTGCCTGCAATTTACTTTATTTTCAGTCGTAAAGGATGCGATCGCGCCGTTGGGGAACTTGGTAGTTTGTCCTTAGTAAATGACTCCGAAGCCGCCTCACTACGCCGCATTGTAGATGACTTTTTAGAACGCAACCCCGAAGCACGCCGCGCCGGACAAGTAGAACCCCTTTACCAAGGTGTTGCCGCCCACCATGCAGGTATTTTGCCAGCTTGGAAAGGATTAGTTGAAGAACTTTTCGGCATGGGTTTAATTAAAGTCGTATTTGCAACCGAAACCCTCGCCGCCGGGATTAATATGCCCGCTCGCACCACAGTAATTTCCACCCTCTCCAAGCGCACCGACAGGGGACATCGTTTGCTAAATGCTTCCGAATTCCTGCAAATGGCGGGTAGAGCAGGTAGACGTGGCATGGACGAGGTGGGATACGTAGTGACAGTGCAAACACCCTTTGAAGGCGCAAAAGAAGCCGCTTACTTGGCAACAGCAGGTGCAGATGCTCTCTCTAGCCAGTTTACTCCTAGCTACGGTATGGTGTTGAATTTGCTGCAAACTCACACTTTGTCAGAAGCTAAAGAGCTGGTAGAGCGCAGTTTTGGGCAGTATATTTCTACTCTATACTTGCTGCCTCAACAACAAGAAATTGATATTTTACAAAGGGAATTAGGCGCGATCGAGGCACAGTTAGATGCACGGGGCAAAAATATCGCTTCCTTAGAGAAATTGCTGGCTAACTATGAAAAATTGCAGGGCCGAGTAAAAGAAGAAAAGCGCCTATTAAAAACCTTAGAGCAACAGGCAGAAGAAATTCGGGCAAAGGATATGGCTGTTGGTGTTGCCTTTGCCATGCTGGGTACAGTACTGAGTCTTAAAGGCAAGCACGTACCGACAGCTAAGCGACCGCAAGCACCACCTTTACCAGCGGTGCTAGTTGCGAAAATACCCGGTTCGGGTCAAGCTCCGTATTTGGTATGTTTGGGAAAAGATAACCGCTGGTATGTGGTGGCAATTAGCGATGTGGTGGCTTTACACGCCGAACTGCCGCGCTTGACAATTGTAGATAGTTTGGGTACGCCGCCAGAGATGCAGATGAGACTGGGACAATGTCGGTTAGGCAGTGAAGAAACTGCCCCGATCGCGCGGTTAATTCCAGAAATACCAGCACCAGAACCAGCACCAGAAGCGATCGCGCAGCAACAGCGAGTAGCCGCATTGGAAGCTCAGCTAGAAAATCACCAAATCCATGAATTTGGCAACCCCGGTACTTTGCTGAAGCGACAACGACGGCGGACGGCTTTAATTAAAGAAATCAGCGATCGCCAACAGCAACTAGAAAAAAAACGCGCCCACTACTGGGAAGAATTTCTCAACTTAATCGCCATCTTGCAAAGTTTTGGCTGCTTAGACGGCTTAACACCAACAGTCTTAGGCAAAGCTTGCGCTGCCATTCGCGGCGATAATGAATTGTGGCTCGGTTTAGCCTTAATGTCTGGCGAATTCAACGAACTCGATCCCCACCACTTAGCAGCAGCCTGTGCTGCCTTAGTTACAGAAGTGTCTAGACCCGACAGTTGGACTCGCTACAATCTCTCGCCCGAAGTTTTAGAAGCTTTGGATAACTTACAGCGAGGTCTGCGGCGGCGATTATTCCAAGTGCAGTATCGGCACGATGTAGCAATTCCCATCTGGCTGGAGCGTGAGATTGTGACTTTGGTGGAACAATGGGCTCTTGGGGTGGAATGGCTTGACATTGTGGCCAACACGAGTTTAGATGAAGGCGATGTCGTGCGGATTTTGCGCCGCACTTTAGATTTTTTATCTCAGGTTCCTCATGTACCTTATATATCTGAGTCTTTGCGAATCAATGCCTATCGTGCTATGCAGTTAATTGACCGTTTTCCGGTTAATGAAGGGCTTGATTGAATAATAGTTAGTAGTTAGTTGTTAGTAGTTAGTAGTTAGTTGTTAGTAGTTAGTTGTTGGTTGTTAGTGGTTAGCAGTTAACAGTTAACAGTTAACAGTTAACAGTTAACAGTTAACATCAGTGGTGTGATGAGTAGTTCGGGTAACAATGCAGTTTAAGAAGTCTCAGATAATGCCTGACGATCGCCTTCAGGCTAGAAAAATGCGATCGCTCTCTGCTGTGCTAGTTGGAACTCTAGCTAGTACATTAGTTAATTTACTCTCTATTTTTCCGGCTCCAGGGTTAGCAGAATCAATCTTGGGGGTGGTGCGAAGTTCAGATAATTCTGCCGATTGGATTAAGATTACAACGCGGCTGTGGGAAAGTGGAATTGCCTATAAGCCAATTAATCTGGAAGATATCAAAAGTGCAGCGGATTTAGTTGGCGTTTCTGTCATCTTTTTGCCCAATATTGAAACTCTTAGTGCGGTACAAGTTAAAGCTCTAGAAGATTGGGTGAAACAGGGCGGGCGGTTAATTGCGGCGGGGCCAGTGGGAAGAAATTCACCAGCTTTGGTGCGACAGTCGCTGCGATCGCTTTTGGGCGCTTATTGGGCTTTTCCTTTAACTCGCTCTGCCAGCCTTCAACCTCGGTTACGGTGTCGAGATATAGCCTGCAATGTTTCTAGTAATTGGGTACCGCCTGAGCAAGCAAACGTTGCAATCAAGGGGGGGGTTTTAATTCCTGCGGATGTGAATAGCCAAACTGTTGCAATCTGGAGACAAAGCGATGGTTCATCGGCTGCGATCGCTAGCGATCGCGCTACGTATTTAGGCTGGCGCTGGGGCACAGACGGTGCGGCAAATCTAGATACCGCTTGGCTGCGAGCGTCATTGGCAAGATGGGGCGGCACTGTTAGTCCTACCCCCAATATCGCGATCGCACCCCCAAACAGTAGGGGCAGTGCCCCCGTGCCCGCCCCCAACCCAGAAAGAATTTCTCGCTCCCCCTCTCCCTCATCTCCCCCATCTCCCCCATC
>DATGYA010000401.1:0-4147 GCA_035298405.1 Kamptonema sp.
AACTTTGGTATTTTCAAGGGGCAAGCTGAGCAAGGCAGAAGCTCAAGATGCTTATATTTTGCTTGTCAACCCCAACTTTTTCCTGTGGGCCGCTCTTTTTGCCGGAGTTACTACAGCCGCAAATTTGGACTCGCTGAATTATGCAATTTTCTGGGCAGCACTAGGGTTTTTCTGCATACCTTTTATGGAGCAGACATTCTTTATGAATGGCTTTAGTAGTGACTTATTAAGAGAAACGCTGCGTTCCTCAAAAGTAGCAACGGAGGATGTCAAAAAGCTTTTCCATCAATTAGATGCGGATGGCAGTAAAACCCTCGATAAATCCGAGATTATGGAGCTTTTGGGGCTAGTAGAAGATTTAACTACAGGGGAACGTAGCTCTGAAGAAATGAGGGGATACATCACTGATTATCTTTTCAAAATTCTTGACTCAGATAAGAATGGTACAGTCGATCTAAAAGAGTTGGAAGACTACGTATCAACCTATGGGTTAGTTGTCAACCTTAACGTTGAATAGAAGAAAGAATGTAGGTTGAGGCGCGAGCGATCGCGGAGGGTACGTAAGTTGGCTTTAGTGCTCTTTTGAGCCTAATTAAGAGCGCTAAAGCGCAACTAAGTACCTGCCATTTACCATCTTTGGAAAAATTTCGCGATCGCACCCAATACTAGCAACAGAGGTGTCAACCAATCCCCCCACCGCACATACAAAGTCTGAGTTTTCCGCCGATAAATATTAGCCGCCTCGACTTCATAAGTATTAACACCAGATTTCCACAAAGTCTTGCCATGAGGGTTGATAAAAGCAGAATAACCCGTATTGGTTGCCCTCGCCACCCACCTATCAGTTTCAATTGCTCTCATCAAATCTTGAGCGTGATGTTGAGCCATCATAGAGGAATTATAATGAGCATCATTAGAAGCAGTTAGGATAAATTCGCCCCCCTTCATCGCCTGATTGCGGAAATGTTCAGCAAAAGCTGAGTCGTAGCAAATACCGACAATCGCTCTACCAAAAGGTGTATCAAATAATTGGTTAGACTTGCCCGCTACTAAATGAGCATCCAAAGGAGAAAGCCGATTAATAATACCGCCGATAAATTGTTCAAAGGGAATATATTCCCCCAATGGTACTAGCTTAGTTTTATCATAACGGCTGACAATTTTACCTTCGCCGTTAATAGTAAATAGGCTATTTGTAATGCTATTTTCCTGCTGTCCAAACCCACCCACCCAAGCAACAACTTTTCGATATAGAATAGATTGGTACAAAGAAAGATATGAACGCTGATTGGGATTTGTCCAGACAAAAGGCAACGCTGTTTCTGGAATTAAAACAGCATCTACACCTTGGTTAGCTAAGTTTTTATATCCTGTAGTGTAGCCTTCCATAGCTCTACGCCAACCTTCCGAGTTAAACTTGATTTCGTTGGGTATATTTCCTTGAATAATGCCTACTTTTAACTGTAATTTTGCCTCTTCATTCAAAGGCAAGCTATATAAACTAAAACCGATAAGATGTATAATTAAGCAGAATGTAATAGGTAAAAGATAAGGAATAAAATTTACCCTTTTTACTTCTTCCTTCTTTCTTTTTACTTCGATCCAGGCTTCAGCAATTAAGCCATTAACTGCTATAATAGCGGCTGTTACAGTGCTAGGGCCTGAGAGTTGACCCAGGTGCAAAATTGCTAAATTGTGGGGGCTTTGAGTGTAAGATAAAGATGTCCACCACAGTGGGCCGGAACTCCAAAGATATTCTAAAGCACACCATAAGGCTGTACCAATTAATATACGAATTAAGGCAGAATTAAAAAATTCGGCAATCTGCCTGTTCCACAGATGCTCTTTCTGCAAAAATGGGATGTTCCCAGTGTTGATAATTACAAATAGCCACGCCCAGACAACAACTAATGTTGCTCCCCAGAGGGTGATGAAAGCCCAACAAAAAAGTGCGATCGCTAAACTCGGCCACCAGGCAACGCCTAACCAAGTCATCGGATGAATTCCCATTATCCAAGATAAGGCTAACCCATGATAGCCAATGCCCCAGGCTAAAGAATTAAAAATTAAAAATTTCCAATTAAAAGAGGATGTTGCTTCAATTTTAAATTTTTCATTTTTAATTTTTAATAATTGTATCCAGAGAGGAGCGATCGCCACCCATGCTAAAGGCCAAGCACTCACAGGCGCAGTTGTCAATCCCATCAAAATACCGCTGATAAATGCAATTACTAAATGTAACTTTTTACCAAAATAAATATCTAAATTCTGACTTTTTAGGTTCTTGAACATCCACATCTAAAATTTAATCTTATTACCTGATAAGTAGAAGGAAGAAGGAAGAAGGAAGAAGGAAGAAGGAAGAAGGCTTATACAGCCAACTTTTTAGCCATCGGTATCTTACGTTTAATTACGTGGATTTACTTATCATGTCTACCTTAAACACCCATTCTACGCTCTTACTCTTCCCTCTGCGCCCTCTGCGCCTTTGCGGTTCGTTCCTTTTTATATTAATAGAAACGAATTGAACACTCGTTTCTAACTATATTGAGATTAAAAAACCACAAAGGCACAAAATTAAAAGGTGGGAATTTCCCACCCGATCGACAGAATAAACTACTAAATCTCCGCTGACTCTGACTCTGATTCTGCACCAGATACCGACACCAAATCTACAGTTTCCTCTGCTTCTGCACCAGATACCGACACCAAATCTACAGCCTCTTCTGGTTCTGATTCTTCACCAGATAGCGGTACCAAAGCTACAGCCACAATTGAGTCATCCTCATCCAAACGCTGCACTCGCACACCAGTTGCATTCCGAGATTGCGTAGAAATTGCCTTGACAGCCTGACGGATAATAATACCTCGGCTAGTAATTATCATCAACTCATCATCTTCATTGACTATTCGCAAGGCAGCAGTGTAATCTTTAGCTTTTTTTGACTTGAATTTAATAGCCGTTAATCCCTTGCCAGCTCGTCTTTGCAAGCGGAATTGAGTAACAGGAACGCGCTTGCCGTAACCATTGGTAGTAATTACTAGCGCCCAAGGCCCTTGAATATTAGCGGTGGGGATTTCTTCAGCCTCGCTGCTTTCACTTTCCTCGACTTGCACTTCTAATTCCTCGGCTTGGATTTCTAATTCCTCCTCTTCTAATTCCTCGGTTTCTATTTCCAATTCGGCAATGCTAGCTACAATTGAACTAGGCAAAATATCCATGCCGATTAGTTCATCGCCTTCTCGTAATTTCATCGATTTTACACCCCGCGTTGCTCGACCAACTGGGCGCAATTGTTCGTGATTGGTGCGGAAATGAATTGCCATTCCTTTACGGGAACCAATGATAATGCTGTCGTCAACTCTGGCTAGGCGTACCCACCGTAATTGGTCGCCTTCTTCTAGGGAAATAGCGATTAATCCATTAGCACGGATGTTGCTAAAAGCAGATAAGACAGTCTTCTTAATAAAGCCGCTGCGAGTCAGCATTACTAAGTATTCTTCATTGCTAAATTCTGTTACCGATACAATAGAAGTGATTTTTTCTTCAATCGGAATAGGCAGCAATTGTACAATCGGAGTACCCCGCGCCGTGCGAGAACTGACTGGGATCTGATAACTCCTGAGACAGTAAACAACGCCTCTGTCACTGAAGAATAAAACGCTGTCGTGGTCGCAACAGGAGAGGAAATGCTCAACGCCATCATCCTCTTTCATTTTCGTACCGGCTTTGCCGCGAGTAGCTCGGTTTTGAGCCTCAAAAGTGCTGACTGGCATTCGCTTGATATAGCCTTGTTCTGTCAGTAAGATGATGGCTTGTTCGTTGGCAATTAAATCAGTTTCATCGATTTCTCCTTCGGCGTGTTCGATGACAGTTCGGCGCGGTGAGGCAAACTTTAGCTTGATTTCGGCGACTTCTGTTTGGATAATTTCCAGAATCCGCTCGCGCTTTGCCAAGATGTCTAGTAAGTCGGCTATTTTCTCCAGTAACTCTTCATGTTCTTGGGTAATTTTCTGCGCTTCCAAGGCCGTCAACCGTCGGAGTTGCATTTGCAAAATTGCATCTGATTGCACCTCTGACAAACCGTAATTATCTATTAATTCCTGTTTCGCTGTTGCCGTATCAGCAGCACTGCGAATTAGACGA
>DATGYA010000402.1:0-8042 GCA_035298405.1 Kamptonema sp.
GGTGGGACTGACAAATTTCCCACTACCTTGAATGAGAACGGTGCTGCCTTTATTGGCTTCGCTGCCTACAACTTTCACGCCCGCAGGAATTTGTAAGGGGAAGGCTTCGCCGGAAGCTGAACTATAAGTTCCCGATGCTAGCTGAATTATGGTTCCTGACGGAGCTTGTTGTAGGGCGCGGCTAAGTGTTTTAAAGGGGGTTGACTGACCACCGGAAGCTGAATCGCTGCCTGTTCCGGGATTGACATAAAGTGTTGCCATGATGATTTTGTTTGCTAGAGAATTTCTATTAAAACTAACTGCGCCTCATTAGTACAGTTTCATTTTTGCTATGGGGCAACCCGGATTAATTTTATTTTAATGCTTTAAGTATAGCTCTAATTGGTTTTGGCAGATGTTGGGGATGTAGGCGCGACAAAAGTGACTAAAATGCTTTTTGGGCAATGGTTTCATCCACCTTAGCTATGAATTATGAATCTAGACCTACATTGGCGGGAACAGCAGACAAACCTCTGACAGGTTGAGCAAGCCCACAAAATAGTCGATTGATCGGGCGGTTGTATTGCTAGGATGATTGGATAAAATACCTAAGTGGTCTCCTTCAGTGTCAAAGCTGGAGGCAATACCCTTAAGTTATTTTCCAAGTTCTGAGCCTCACACAGCTATGATGCCCTCCGCTAAAATACTGAATTCACTTACATTCAAAGGCTTAGCGCTACTATTGCCTCTGACCTTGGCAAGCGCGATCGCCCCTCCCACCTATCCCCAAGCCAGCCCAGTCAACCCACCCAGTAAAAGTGGGCCCGGCCGCACCCTTACAGTGCGGTCTGACATCCAAGAAGCCGACTCAAAAACAGGCATTGTCACCGCTCGCGGTAACGTCCAGATTAACTATCCCTCCCGCCAAATTCAGGCAACAGCTACTCAAGCTCAATATTTCAGCCGCGAGCGCCGCATTGTCCTCCGGGGAGATGTTTATGTTTTGCAGGAAGGTAATAGTTTGCGCGGCGAAACAGTGACATACCTAATTGATGAAGGACGCTTTATCGCCTTACCAGAATCCCAAGGGCAAGTCGAATCTATTTACATAGTTTCCCCAGAACAGGATGCCGCAGCTCAAAATACGGCTAGTCCCGAAACTCCTCCCTACAATCCCAAACCCGCCTTTAAAACGCCAATGAGCCCACCCATAGCTCCTCGGCAGTAAGGAAATTTTGGTTGTAAAAATCTACAACTTTGGATCTAACAACCTTCTTAGTTTAATTAACGTTATTAATGTGTGAAACCATCTAAAAAAATTCCCTTTTCCCTCTTCCTTCTTCCCTCTTCCCTCTTCCTTCTTCCCTCTTCCCTCTTCCTTCTTCCTTCTTCCCTCTTCCTTCTTCCTTCTTCCTTCTTCCTTCTTCCTTCTTCCTTTTTCAATGAAAATTGTCCTAGAAAATATACACAAATCCTATGGAAAGCGCCCCGTAGTTAGTCGGGTTAACCTTTCTGTTGCCCAAGGGGAAATTGTGGGATTGCTCGGCCCCAATGGTGCGGGCAAAACTACAACTTTTTACATTGCCACAGGATTAGAAAGACCAAATCAAGGGATTGTTTGGCTAAACGATCTGGACATCACAGGGTTGCCAATACACAAGCGGGCGCAGTTGGGAATTGGCTATCTTGCCCAAGAAGCCAGCATTTTTCGCCACTTGAGCGTTCGCGACAATATACTTCTGGTGATGGAACAAACTAAAGTACCGCGTCGTGAGTGGCGGGAGCGACTGGATTTCCTGTTGCGGGAGTTTCGCTTAGAAAGGGTTGCAAATAATATCGGGGTGCAGGTTTCCGGGGGAGAGCGCAGGCGGACTGAATTGGCGAGAGCTTTAGCTGCTGGACCAACGGGGCCGAAGTTTCTATTATTAGATGAACCATTTGCCGGTGTCGATCCGATCGCGGTGTCGGAAATACAAACTATAGTTGCTAAATTGCGCGATCGCGAAATCGGTATTTTAATCACAGATCATAACGTTCGAGAAACCCTAGAAATCACAGACCGAGCTTACATCATGCGCGATGGCCAAATTTTAGCTTCCGGGGGAGCTGAAGAACTATACAGTAACCCCTTAGTGCGGCAATATTACTTAGGCGACAGCTTCCAGCGCTAGCCATCCTTTAGGCAACTATCAAGCCAACATTAGTAATGAAATTAGAAATATCCAAAGCTTTCAATTCCTTTAGCTGGCGGTTTCCCAGAATTTCGGTAATGGATTGGTACCTTACCAAAGAACTGATCGGGCCGTTTTTGTTTGGTGTCGGTTTGTTTTCATCAGTTGGCGTTACCGTCGGAGCAGTATTTGAATTAGTGCGGCGAGTTACAGAATCTGGCTTACCTTACGGCGTAGCTATCCAAATTTTTCTGTTAAAAATGCCGTACTTTATTGTACTTGCATTTCCGATGTCAATGCTGTTGGCAAGTTTAATGGCTTACAGTCGGATGTCTAGTGATAGCGAACTGGTAGCTCTTCGCAGTTGTGGTATTAATGTTTATAGGTTAATAGTGCCAGCAGTGCTTCTGAGTTTGGTTGTTACTGGCATGACTTTTGCTATGAACGAGTTAATCGTTCCTGCTGCTAATTATCAGGCTACTGTAACTTTAGATCGAGCACTGAAGCGAGAAAAACCACAGTTTCAAGAGAAAAACATTTTTTATCCAGAATTTCGTCAAGTTGACAAAGGTGATGGTGAGGAAAGCGTACTTACACGCTTATTTTATGCTGAACAATTTGATGGTAAGAAGATGAAAGGTTTGACTATTTTAGACCGTTCCCAGCCGGATCTCAACCAAATCATTTCCTCAGAATCAGCGATTTGGAATCCAGCTAAAAATTCATGGGATTTTTTTAATGGTACTGTTTACATAGTCGCTCCTGATGGCTCTTATCGCAATATTGTCCGCTTTGAACACCAACAATTATTGCTGCCTAGAACGCCCTTAGACTTGGCTGCGAAAACGCGAGACTATGGAGAAATGAATATTGCCCAAGCTATGGATTATCTCCAATTAATTCAGGCGAGCGGCGACGAGCAGAAAATTCGCAAGCTTAAGGTGCGAATTCAAGAGAAGTATGCTTTGCCTTTTGTTTGTATCGTATTTGGTTTGGTAGGAGCTGCTTTAGGAACTAAGCCGCAACGGACTGGTAGAGCTACGAGTTTTGGCATTAGTGTGATTGTAATTTTTGCTTATTATGTGTTTTCTTTTATCACCAGTTCGATGGGTTTGAAGGCGATTTTGACTCCAGTAATGGCGGCTTGGTTGCCGATGATTTGTGGTTTAGGTGTGGGGGGGTTATTGTTGGTACGTGCTTCGCGGTAGAGCTAATGGCTAATGGCTAATGGCTAATTGCTAAGATGTTTGGGATATTCTTAGTTTCTGAAAATCTGGTTTTTATTGCTTTATTGCTTTTTGCTTCTTCCTTTTGTTATAGATGTCAGATCAAAATTCTACGCTGGGATTATGAAAGAAAATACTATCGCGATCGCTGATTTTCACGCCCATATATATTTCGATACCGTTAGCCGTGATGCTGCTGCGCGTGTACGTGAAGGCTTGGGGGCTTTATTTGAGGTACAGCTTGGACGCTGGCATGAAAAACCAGTCGGCCCGCATCCCCAAGGGATGTATCAAGTTTCGTTTTTACCGAAGGAGTTTGGTAAGGTTGTTCCTTGGTTAATGCTCAATCGTGAGGGGCTAAATATTCTGGTTCATCCTGAGACTGGCGATGATGTAGCAGACCATACAAAGCATTCTCTGTGGCTGGGAGAAAAACTAGAGTTGAATATCGATTTCTTGCGATCGTAGGAATTAGACAACCGTCCTACTCAAATTTACAGTTCTAATGGGGCGAATACACCTAATAAATCTTGTAGGATAAGTCGAAGTAAAGATTGGGTTGCTATTACTAAACCTAATCGAGCTTGAGCAAGTTTTGGCATATCTGTCTTGACTTCACCCCAAATCCGACATTGGCTGTAAAAAGTCTGAAAAGCTTCGCTTAAAGCATTGGCTAATTTTATCCAATTGACAGATCGATTGATACTAAGTAGGGCTTGCGATTCGCTGTTCTCAAGGGAAGCGAGAGCGTCTAGGGTTGTTAGTAGTTGCGAAATTAAGTTCAGTTCTGCGGGATGAACTAACCGCAGGCAGTGATTAGAATCTAGCCAGGGTATGGGCTTTGGGGTGATGAGTTGCCAAAGTAGGGGACAGGAATCGCGATCGCACTCGTCAAGTGTAATCATACGCTCGCGGTGAGCTAGTCGCAACAGAGAACAGCACCGAGCGTGGCTATACTGAATAGGAAAAACGCGATCGCTATCCTGAAAAAATTCTGTGTTTCCGATTGGCTGCGGGTTTGAGGTCAGGGATTGCAGCCAGAAAGCAACACCTACATCGGTTAACTCAAACAAAATCATCCCTGGCGGTACAACCTTAATAGTAAAATCTTCCCTACTCAAAAAACTCCTATTCTCGTCATTTTCTGAGCAATGACCAGCGATTTGAGCGGCAATGTCCATTGCTGATTGTTGTCCTTTGGCTAATTTGAGCGCGATCGCAGATATGTACTGCACTCGCTTACAATCTTTACTCCGTTGCAAAGGTATTTCCTTCAATGCGATCGTACTTGATGCGATCGCTGCCTGTAGGCTGTGTAGTAATATAAACTTCGGACTCAAAACTAAGTTCACGCCACCCCCGGCTGCATCTGGGCTCTGGTTACTTTCATCACCTATGTAAGATAACTATGGTTGGGGTTTAATAAATTTAACGGTAAAAGTGCTAGAGTAAGGGGCGAAAAAGTCTGGAGATGATAAAGAGGTTGAGATTGCCTACACTTGGCGTGAATATAGATCATGTTGCCACGATTCGGCAGGCTCGCCGAACGGTGGAACCTGACCCTGTAGCAGCGGCTGCCTTAGCAGAACTGGCTGGTGCTGATGGTATTACTGTGCATCTGCGGGAAGACAGGCGGCACATTCAAGAGCGGGATGTCCGTGTTTTGCGACAGACGGTGATGACTCACTTGAATTTGGAAATGGCCTCTACTGACGAAATGGTAGCGATCGCTCTTGATATTAATCCTGACTATATCACTCTTGTACCAGAACGCCGCGAAGAGCTAACAACAGAAGGAGGACTTGATGTAGCGGGGAACCAGCAGCGATTAAGCGAAATTGTCGCACAGTTGCAGGGTGCTGGCATTCCTGTCAGTATGTTCATTGATGCTCAACCTCAGCAAATTGAAGCTGCGGCGGCGGTGAAAGCGCAGTTTATAGAATTGCACACTGGTGTTTATGCTGAAGCTAGTTCCGAAGCAAAGCGGAAACAGGAATTAGCTGTATTAGCCCAAGGATGCAAGTTAGCGATCGCCGCAGGTCTGCGAGTGAATGCCGGACACGGTCTGACTTATTCTAATGTTTTCCCAGTTGCCTCTCTTGAGGGTATGGAAGAACTCAACATTGGTCATACAATTATCAGTCGTGCTGTCCTCGTTGGTTTAGAGCGAGCCGTCCGCGAAATGAAACAAGCTATGCGCGGAGAATTTTGACAATTGTTAACGGTTAACGGTTAACGGTTAACGGTTAACAGTTAACTGGTTTTTATTACTCATTACCCATTACTAAAGAAGATGCAAACCTACTACTACGTTTTAGCTAGCCAAAAGTTTTTGCTTGAGGAAGAACCTTTTGAAGAAGTGCTTAAAGAGCGGCATCGTCATTATCGAGAACAGGAAAAAGAAATTGATTTTTGGTTGGTTAAGCAGCCCGCTTTTCTAGAAGCGCCGAGCATGGCAGAAATTAAGACAAAATGCCCTCAGCCATCTGTGGCTATAATTTCTACAGATCCTCAATTTATTACTTGGTTGAAACTGCGATTAGAATATGTAATTACTGGCGAATTTGAGGCTCCCTCAGCAACTATTCCTGATGCTTTAGCATCCCAAGAGTTATGAGTAAGGTCAATTCTTTAATTCTGAAATTATTCCATTGTATGGGACATCCTAACTCCCAAATTTCAAATCCTAAATCAGGGCGATCGCGAATCTTTATTACATCGGCGGCGATCGCTTTGGCAGGCTTGACAATCACAGCTAATCGTGCTATATCTCAACAGACTTGTACCCCTCCTGTGTTGGGAGAATATCTGTTGCTAGTCGTGACACAGACAGAGGATCAACAGGCTCAAGTGAAGCGATCGCTACCCCAAAACGCGAATACCAGCGTTTGCCGCTATCTCAACAATCTGGTGACGCGATTGGGTGGTTTTCCTAACGCTGTAGTCGCTAACCAAGCAGCAAGTTACTTTCAACAGAGACTAGGGCTGCCAGCTTATGTCATACAACCAGCGATCGCCGCTGCTCCTCAAGCACCACCTCCTACCAATCCTGCACCACCGATTAACCCTAGCTTTAGGCCTCAACCCCTTGGCCCTGGTTATGCGGTATTAGTAGATTACCTTAACCAACCCGAACTAGCAGCCTCTGTGCAGCAAGCGCTAGGCAGACAAGTAGCCTTAGCATCTTATGGGCAACGCTCATTTTTGCTAGCAACTTATACCACTGACCAAAATGCCGCTACTTCTACACTGCAAACGCTAAGCGATCGCGGATTTTGGGCAATATTAGTAGACAGCCGCCGAGTCACCCTAATTAGCCCCACAGTTAAATGAATTAAAAATTAAAAATTAAAAATTAAAAATGCAATCTTTTTTAACTTTCAACAAATGAATTAAAAATTAAAAGTTTTAATCACATTACATTTTTAATTTTTAATTTTTAATTTTTAATTTAATAAGCCGGCCCAGCCATCACAGAAATAGCGACCCCCAACCCCAAGCCTACAAGCACCTGAAAAGGCGTATGGCCGAGCAATTCCTTAAGGCGAGCCTCATTAAATTGGTGGTCTTCAGTAAAAAACTCATCAATAATCTGGTTAAGAATGCGAGCTTGCTTGCCAGCAGCTTGCCTGACACCAGCGGCATCATACATGACAATAATCGCGAAAATCAGCGCGATCGCAAACTCTGGAGAATCCCAACCCACCGTTTGTCCTACCCCAGCAGCCAAAGCGCCGACAAAAGCCGAATGAGCGCTAGGCATTCCCCCAGTCGTCACCAAGTAACGGAGGTTGAACTTGCGATTTTTAATTAACTCAATCGGGACTTTTAAAACCTGAGCAACCAGACAAGCACACAAAGCCACCACAAGCACTTGATTGTGTAGGACATTGCTGGAAATTTCCTGCATAGTAATTGGCATCTTTAATGAGTGCGGCTAATGATAAAATCCGCGATCGCTAACAGAGGTTGAGCCTTTTCCCCAAAAATTGCCAGCTCGGCCTTAGCCGCATCCACCAACTGTCTAGCACGGCGTTTAGATTCCTCGATCCCCCACAAACTGGGATAAGTCACCTTTCCAGCCTGCAAATCCTTGCCAGCAGTTTTTCCCAGCTCCTCTTGAGTCGCAGTAATATCCAGAATGTCATCAACAATCTGGAAAGCTAACCCAATATTTTGAGCATAACGGGAGAGCCGCTGCAAATCATTTGGTTCGGCCCCAGCAAGTATAGCCCCACAAACCACACAAGCTTCCAGAAGAGCGCCAGTTTTGTGAGTATGAATGAAATTGAGAGTTTCCTCAGAAACCTCAGAAACTCCCTCGGATTCCAAGTCAACCACCTGGCCCCCCACCAATTCCGCCGCTCCCACAGCACGGCCCAAACGGGCCACCACCTGCAACACCTGCTGAGGCGGTACATTCTGAGTTTGAGTAGCAATGAACTCAAAAGCATAAGCCAAAAGACCATCCCCAGCCAAAATCGCGATCGCCTCGCCATAGACCTTATGATTGGTCAATTTGCCACGCCGATAGTCATCATTATCCATCGCTGGCAAATCGTCGTGGATTAGCGACATCGTGTGGCTCATCTCAAAAGCACAAGCCGTCGGCATCGCCATTTCCACAGTCCCGCCCGCCAGTTCGCAGGTTGCCAAACACAGAATT
>DATGYA010000403.1:0-3024 GCA_035298405.1 Kamptonema sp.
GGTGGCTGGTGTTCTTCACAAAATGCCTCAAATATTTCAGCTTCTGAGATGAATTTTGAAGTTACTTCAACTGACATCTCTCCCTCCTGAGATTTGGGTTGTTATTTCTATTTTACACGATCGCGTCTATAAACGCCAAGTCCTGGTAGCTCGTTTGGTAGCAAACGTCCTTCTTGAATTGTTGCACCAGCAAACGGGTCATCTATTAAATTTAAGTGACTGTCTAAATCTAGATAGTTAGCTAAGGGCGACAATTGTGCGGCTGCTGTATTTGCCAATATGCTGTCAGAATAGCAGCCAAACATAACTTGCAATCCAGAAGCTTTAGCTGTATGAATCATCCGCATTGCTTCACTTAAACCTCCCGATTTCATCAGTTTGATATTAATGCCATGTACGCAGCCAACTAATCTAGATATATCTCTACTATTGAAACAACTTTCATCGACAAATATCGGGAGCGCCGACTGGCGATAGAGTCTATAGAGATAGTGAAGACCCTCAAATCTCACTCCTGGTTTCAAAGGTTGTTCGACATATTTGATGTCATAATTTGCGAGCCACGAACACATTTTAATTGCATCATCAAGACTCCAACCGCCGTTAGCATCGACACTGACTGAAATATTAGCTGGGGCTTCATCTAGCACGGCAAGTAACATGGCGCGATCGCATTCTATGCCATCAGGACTACCTAGCTTAACTTTCATAGCCTGATATTTCATACTCGCTTCTTCCCCAAACCAATCGCGCACTCTTTGTCTAGCACCTTCGGGTGAGTTAATGCCAATCGTAACCGAGGTGGGTACGATGCCCGATCGCTCCAGTCCCCACAATTTCCACAGCGGCAATCCGACCTTTTTACCCAACCAATCGTGCAGTGCCATATCTATTGCTGCCCAAGCCGCAGAAGGTAGCTTAATCTGTGTTAATAACTGCTCAATTTGCTGGCGATCGCAGGGACTAAATTTCTCTAACAACGGTGAAACTTCCTGCAATGCCGCCAGCAGATTTTCCGTAGTTTGGGGGCGACTACCTATAGAAAAAGGCGAGGCTTCTCCCCAACCCTCAATACCTTCATCTTCCACCCTCACCCACAAATTTGTAGTTTGGGCAGTTGTGCCGCGACTGATGGTGAGGGCAAAGCGCTTGTGAACTGTAAAACTTTCAATGTGAAGTTGCATTGTCTTGCTAAAATTAATTGCTATAATTATCTTAAAGTTTAATCAAAATTAGTCAAATTAGTTAGCAATCACCTATGACTATTTATTTCTATAGCACTCAAAACGAATATGGCTGTTTCTCTAACTTTTCGGCCCACGGCTTTGAGTTAGAGGGAGTCTACTGGCCAACTAGCGAACATTATTTCCAAGCGCAAAAGTTTGTAGGTACTCCTCACTGCGAACAAATTCGACAAGTGAAAACGCCGAAAGATGCAGCAAAAATGGGACGCGATCGCGCGCGTCCTCTCCGTAAAGATTGGGAACAAGTAAAAGAGGACATTATGCGAAAAGCTGTGCTCCAAAAGTTTCAAACTCACGCCGAAATCCGCGACATATTGCTATCTACGGCTGATGAGGAGATTATTGAGAATTCACCCATAGATTACTATTGGGGTTGCGGAAAAGATGGTAGTGGCAAAAATCGCCTGGGATATATTTTAATGGAAGTGAGGGAAATATTGCGGCTCAACCCTGAAAACCGCGACCAGGCTGAGTCCGTACAATAAACCAGCCTGTACCTCCCAAATTTTTGCACAACGCATTAGCATATAAGGGTGAGAGATCGCTACCATCCCCTAAATTCACTGCAACAAGGCCACTGGTTCAAATTGATTTGCGGAGCCAGTTACCAACATTTGCCTGCGGTTCGGAACCTAAGCTTGGCGTATACCCTAGCGGGCGCTGACTGTATCGACGTGGCCTGCGACCCAGGCGCGATCGCAGCAGCACGAGAAGGTCTAGAAGCTTCCTTACATCTAGGAACACAGGCCCGCGTCCGAGGCTTTGGTTTCCAAGGTTTGCCGCTACTGATGGTCAGCTTAAACGATGGCGAAGATCCCCATTTTCGCAAAGCCGAATTCAACCCAGCAAATTGTCCGACGGACTGCTGGCGGCCCTGTGAAAAAGTTTGTCCAGCCGTTGCGATTGTTTTTCAAGATACAGGTGCCGAGTTTTCAGGTGTCATTGACCAGCGCTGCTATGGCTGCGGTCGGTGTCTCCCAGTCTGCCCCAGCCAGCTAATTTTCACTCGTTCTTATGTGTCTGCTCCCGCTGCGATCGCGCCAATAGTGTTACAAGCGGGTGCTGACGCGGTAGAAATTCATACTCAAGTAGGCAGAGAGAAAGACTTTGCGCGACTCTGGTACAGCATAGCACCCCAGCTCACTCAACTCAAACTGATCGCCATTAGCTGCCCCGACGGAGAAGATTTGATTGACTATCTGCGGACACTCTATGAAATCATCTCTCCACTCCCCTGTCCCCTAATTTGGCAGACAGACGGCCGACCGATGAGTGGAGACATTGGCGCGGGCGCTACTAAAGCCGCAGTCAAACTTGGTGAGAAAGTGTTAGCAGCAAAATTGCCGGGCTACGTGCAACTTGCAGGCGGGACAAACGATCGCACCGTCAGCAAGTTAAAAGCCACTGGACTACTCAACGATTGGCGATCGCCTATTTCAGATTTGAGCGATAGAAATACAGACTCAAACCAAGAATATGACAGCCAAATTCACCAGCCAAAATCATACATTGCAGGCGTGGCTTACGGCAGTTATGCCCGCGTCCTACTCTCACCAATTTTGGAACAGTTAGAAACAATGCAAACAGAAAGAGCCAAGGTCATTCCTGGCGCGATCGCACCGCCAGCAGCCCCAGCTCAAACACCCCTGACCGCAGCGCTCGAAGCCGCGCCCGACCTGCTCTGGCAGGCCGTGAGTTTAGCTCATTCCTTAGTTTCACAAATTAAGAGTTAACCGTTAACAGTTAACAGTTAACCGTTAACAACTCACAACTAACCGTT
>DATGYA010000404.1:0-17556 GCA_035298405.1 Kamptonema sp.
ATAGCAACCGCCTTGGCGGTTAGGGACTATCTTGATTGCCGAAACCCTTGCTATTATTACCTCATCCTTCTTCCTTCTTCCTTCTTCCTTCTTCCTTCTTCCTTCTGCTATAACCCTAAATCGCTATAATTTCCTACTTAGTAATAATCTCCGTCACCACCTGGCCGCCACTTGCATCCCCTTTCACAATCACCGTTTCATCCTTAAGTTGTCCCGCCGCCTTTGGCCCCGTCAAATTAAACTCCGGATCTAATTGGCGGTAAACCACATTCCCCACAGCATCAAACGTCTGGGTTTTAAAATACCAAATAAAATTATCTGTATTCAACTGAGCATTACGTTTCTCCCCAATTCCCACCACATTGCCCGTCAAATAAAAAATATCCTTCTCCAAATCTCCTCGCCCTTGATTCCCCCTCATCGTCACTTTTTCCTTAAGTTGAATCACAGTCACAGGCCCAGGAGAAACCACGAGTTCCGCCGGAAAATTCCAACTCATCATATTACTAGATATTTGCAGCGGCGGATCTGAAGGCATCAATTGAGCATTTTTCGTCAAGTTAGCAATCTTTAGTTTCAAATCAACATCTGCTTGGTCAGCAAATGCGCGATCGGTAATTATTTTACCCTTGTAGCGGTCAATTTGAACAGGGCGATCGCCAATCATCTTTTGCCGATCCAGCAACCAAATTAAATGTTCAGTTCGTAACTGTAAAACCGGATCTTTAACATTAGCCACCACCGATCCAAATAACTCCATCCGCTTAGCCCTACTGAAAACTCGCGCCTCCTTAGCTGAAGCTATTACCTGTTTATGATCCCCAGTTAAATTATTACGAACAATCAGCAAATCTTCCTTCGGTCGCCACTCCAACTCATTCCCCCGCAAGATAATGCCATTGGTGGGATCTGTCGCTACAATCTTACCCTTAAGTATAACTTGATTACTATCTTGATGTACTTCACCTGTCTCAGCCTGGATTTGATAAACTTCTTTCCCGTCTTGAAAAAGTTTACCCTTCGGATTTTTAACGTTAACTACTTTTTTGTCTTTACTATATGTCACCTCTTGCGATTTTACAGTCCATAGCAGTTGCCCCTTTTCATTAGCTTGTTCTAGTGTCCCCTCATTCAAAGTTAAGGTACTATTTGACTTTTGAGCAGTATTAATATCTTCAGCTAATTTATTTTTCTGACCACCCTCTTGAATTCCACAAGCCACCATCCCCAAAAGCACAGTAGCCAAGGCTAATTTTAGTGTTCTTGGGAATTTTATATTTGAGATTTTGGATATTAGATGAGTCATTCTTAAATTGCTAATTGCTAATTGCTAATTGCTAATTGCTAATTAACTTCACTGTGAGAGATGTTAGATTTGCACTCTGTTGAACGCTAATAGCTAATTGCTAATTGTGTTTTTATATTAAGCATTTAGCTTCATGGCTAATACTCATGCTACTAAAAATTAGCCATTAGCCATTAGCCATTAGCTATTAGCCATTAGCTATTAGCCATTAGCTATTATTATCTATCTTCGCGATCGTCCATCAAGCTAAGACCAGATAAAGGGCGATAAGCATAATTAGGACGGTTGGTTTTTTGGATATCTTCCTTAATCGCTTCTAGATCAATATAGCGGTCTGCCACATTAATCAAACTGTCGCTCGTCATCGAGCGCAAACTAACCACTTCAACCCGAACTCCCCGATAGCTGACAGCATCCACAGCATAAGCTAGATCCCCATCACCGCTGACTAAAACAGCCGTATCGTAAGACCCCACTAAAGCCATCATATCCACAGCAATTTCTACATCCAAATTTGCCTTTTTAGAACCATCTGGCAGTTGCACCAAATCCTTAGAAATTACCCGATATCCATTGCGGCGCATCCATAGCAAGAAACCCTGCTGTTTCTCGTTGGTGCGGTCTACACCCGTATAGAAAAAAGAGCGCAACAGGCGCGATCCGGCTGTTAAACGGCACAGCAACTTAGTGTAGTCAATTTCAATTCCTAACTGTAATGCAGCGTAAAACAGATTAGAGCCATCAATAAAAATTGCTACTCGACCTCTATTTTCTAGAACCTGTTCCGGAGTGAAAAGGTCGTTGTTGTCTAGTTTACTCAACATGATTACTATGCCTCAATTTTATGAAAGATTAGGTAATGGAATAATTGGTAATTAACAAGAGAGCCATTTACAGCTATGATATATCACCAACTATGAAGAAACAGCTTGTAAAACTTCAATCCGCTTAAAAACTGGCTTGGGTTGCCTTAAAGCTTGGTTCGCTGGCAAAACACCCCAGATAGCTTGGGTAGCAAAGGTTGCTGAATTATTAATTGCTACCTTGTCATTAAAGTCAGTTGCAAAACCTAGCTGCTGATAGATATCACTGCTGATATTGGGAATAATCGGTGATAAAAGGTAAGCTGCTAGTCTAACAGATTCTATAACAGAATACAGAACTTCTCCAACAGCTTCTAGTTGCCCTTGCTTATACAGGCTCCAAGGTGCGCGATCGTCAATAAACTTGTTACCACTTCGCACCAAAGCCAGTACAGCTTCGCAAGCTTGACTGAAGGCCAAACTTTCGTAAGCTTGGGCGGCGCGATCGCCCAAAGTTAAACCCATTACCTTTAACGGATTATCTGTGGGAATATCTTCGCCATTAATGGGAATCATGCCACCGCAATATTTATGAGCCATGCTCAATGTACGGTTAACTAAATTACCCAAATTGTCAGCCAAGTCTGCATTCAGAGTATTGATAAACCGAGTTTCATTAAAATCACCATCCTGTCCAAATTCAATTTCTTTCAGGAAGTAATAGCGCACTGCATCTGAACCATATTGCTTGACCAATTCCACAGGATCGATGACATTCCCCTCAGTTTTCCCCATCTTCTTACCATCTTTTGTCAAAAATCCGTGTCCGAATATACGACCAGGCATTGGTAAATTGGCTGACATCAGCATTGCAGGCCAATAAACTGCGTGGAAACGCAGAATATCTTTGCCAATTAGGTGCAGATTTATCGGCCACCATTTTGATAGAGCATTCTCTAAAGTAGGTTCGCTATCCGGATCTAGTAGAGCTGTAATATATGCGAGGAGGGCATCAAACCAGACATATATAGTATGGCTGTCGTTGGTGGGAACGGGTAAGCCCCAGTCAACATTCACCCTGGAAATTGAGAAGTCTTGCAGTCCGGTGCTAACGAAGCTCAAGACTTCGTTGCGTCGGCTTTTGGGTTGGATGAAGTCAGGTCGCTGTTCGTAAAGGTTTTGAAGTTGATGTTGATAACGAGAGAGGCGGAAAAAGTAGTTCTGCTCGTCATGCCACTCAACTTCTTTGCTGGTGTGAATAGGACACTTTTTACCAGGCAGTAGATCGCGTTCCTCTTTGAACTCTTCACAGGAGACACAGTACCATCCCTGTTGCTGACTCAAGTAGATGTCCCCTGCTTCCCAGACCCGCTGGAAAAATTCTTTAACTATGCTGTGGTGGCGGGGTGCTGTGGTGCGGCTAAAGCGATCGTACTGAATGTTTAGCTGCTGCCACAGGGACTCGAAGCCAGCCACAATTAAGTCGCAATGAGCTTGAGGCGATCGCCCCAAACTCTCGGCCGTGCGCTGAATCTTCTGTCCGTGTTCGTCTGTCCCCGTAATCAGTAACACTGACTTTCCCCGCAACCGCTCAAACCTAGCTGCTGCATCTGCTGCCATAGTTGTGTAAGCGCTGCCAACGTGGGGTAAATCGTTTACATAGTAAAGAGGTGTTGTTAAAGCAAAGGTGTTTTTAGTTGTATCAGTCAAGTTCATTGAGTGCTAATAAAGAAATTTCCTAAATCTGGTTTCGATCGTAACTCACTATTTCCTCTTACTATACAGTAGTTTTTGTTTTTCCAGATTTTCTGGTATTTACCAACAATACCTAACCTCTGTTTTTCACAAAAAGATAAATATCTCTAATTTCAAATATAGTATTTGCTAAATCTTTTTGGCTAATTCTAAAAGAAGTTTTAAGATTTTCCGCTTCCTGATGTCTCCGATCGTCTCTAGGGCAACCCCAGGAGTAAGGACTGATGACTAATGAAATTTTCGGTGATTTCTACTTTATGGCTGAGACAAGACTTGGTAAAGTAATGTTAACCTGCATGGGGATCGGATAAATCCTCAATACTGTCAGATTTTGCCTTTTGCCCATGTCTTCAGATCACACATTGCAGATTTCACGCTGGTTCTTGGCTGCGTTGGGAACGCAGATGTTTCTGTACCACGAAGATCGGATTCCGCGATCGAGTGCGGTATTAGTGGTAAGCAACCATCGCAGTTTCCTTGACCCAGTGGTACTTACGGCTGCGATCGCTCGTCCCATTCGCTTTGCTTGTCATCACTACATGGGTCAAGTCCCAGTGATGCGGGAGGTGGTCACAACATTTGGAGCTTTTCCTTTGGAAGCGCCTACACACCGCCAGCAGCATTTTTTCGAGCAAGCGACAGCTTTGCTACAAGCTGGAGAGATAGTGGGGGTGTTTCCAGAGGGAGCTGAGCCAATGGTGAAATTTACTGATGCAAATACAATGGGGAAGTTTCACCGAGGATTTGCTCACTTAGCAATGCGGGCTCCTGTGCAGAATTTAGCAGTTTTGCCAGTGGCGATCGCATCTTACCAAGAGCAGTCCATCCGTTCGAGAGTACCGCTGAAGCTTTTAAGCTTCTTCGATCCTTCAGAACCTCTGTTTGATCGGACAGGCTGGCATCCCCTAATAATTTATCAGCGAACTAATGTCTTGATCGGTCGCCCTTTCTGGATTACACCTGCTATACAGCAGCAATACCAGGGAAAACAGGCAAAAAAAGTTGTTACTGACTTAACAGAACATTGTCAAGTAGAAATAGCACAATTATTAAGCAGAGGTTGTTTTTAAAGTGAAAATTTTGGGAATTTTTGAGCAATGAGTTGGAAGTTAAAGACAATTCCCAGTTAACCGTTAACCGTTAACCGTTAGCTACTAACTATTAACTATTAAGTCAATTTTTGATCTGAGTTTAATCATGCTAGACGCGAAGAACCAAATTCGTTTCCTGAGACCAAAACTACCTAGAGTCGATTATCCGTTGTTTGTATTTCTGCCGGGTATGGATGGCAGCGGTCAATTGCTGCGATCGCAAATTCCTAAATTAGCAGAAGGCTTTGACATCCGCTGCTTAGCGATCCCCACCGATGACATGGCAAGTTGGGATGTAATGGTAAGCGATACAATAGCTTTGATTGAAGCAGAAAAGGCCGCCGGCAATCACCGCTCCGTTTACCTGTGCGGCGAGTCATTTGGGGGTTGCTTAGCCCTCAAAGTATTATTGGCAGCCCCCCATCTATTCGAGAGGCTGATTTTAGTCAATCCTGCTTCTTCGTTTCGACAACAGCCTTGGATGGAATGGGGTTCTTACCTAACTCAGTGGTTGCCAGCAAACCTTTATCCTTTATCTATAGTCGGATTGCTGCCAGTTCTAGCATCTTTAGGAAGGATTGGACGGGGCGATCGCCAAGCTTTGCTAGAAGCGATGCAGGCAGTGCCTCAAAGAACAACTATTTGGCGATTGGCTTTAGTGCGATCGTTCAATGTGGGTGAAGAGCATTTACGCACCATTCAACAACCAACACTGGTGATTGCTAGTGGTGCAGACCGACTTTTGCCGTCTATAGCAGAAGCAAAGCTTTTAGTCAAGCGAATACCAAATGCCGAAATGATTGTACTGCCAATGAGTGGACACGCCTGTTTACTAGAAACAGACGTTGACCTCTACGCCATTATTAAAGAGCACAATTTCCTAGTACAGCGGGACGAAGAACAACTGGCAGCAGTTGGTAGATGAAAGAAGAAGGAGGGAGAGAGGGGGAGACTAGGAGACTAGGTTCGATTTCTCTCCTCATCTCCCAGGGCTGTTTCATTCTCCGTAGGGGCGGTGCCCCCGTGCCCGCCCAGAGGTCTGAAACCCTCATTTGATGGTTGGTGAGGGGGGTAGGCACGGGGGCACTACCCCTACAAAATCGCGGTTTTTCCGAGAATGAAACAGCCCTGCCTCATCTCCCCCATCTCCCCCATCTCCCTCCTCCCTTTGAGCTAATTTCGCTTCAGCCACTTTTGAGCGTTGAGCCGCTGGACTACGCCAAAAACCATTAGGTCAAGAGTAATCTTCCGCTCGTCAATTAAGAAAGGTTCTAAGGTACTGGTTTTAGTACCGTTTTCGGCACAGGAAAAAGCTCTTTGAGCTTGGATGTCTTCTTTAGGGAAATAGAGATTGAACTGGCGCTGACCTCCTTGGAACTTACCAATGATTTGCCAACATTCTTCGGCTGTTTTCACACCTACGATCGCAAAGTTTTGCTTAGCGAAAGTTAGGTCTAAATCTTTCACTCCCTGTTTATCCAAAGCTGCCTGCAAAGCTGGCAAATAGTCTTGCTGAATAAACTCTACAAAAGGCTTATCTTCCACAGCCGGAGCTTTCTCTTTTTTCGGAGCCTTAGCTGCGGCGGCGGCTTTATCAGCCGGAGGTTTAGCTGCTGGCTTTTTCGCCTCTGGCTGAGGCTTGTCCGTACTGGGAATATCACTGGTCTGAGGTTCGTCAGAGCTAGGAGCTTGTTCTTGAGCAATCTCAGGAGTTGCAGCCTCCCCAGCCGTAGGATTCTTTACTTCTTCTGCCATTGATGCTACCTCTCAAAAAGTTGGGATTAATGAAGTGTTCGGTTGTAGAACTGATAAGCTGTTACGCATTTCAAGGATGATAGGGTGCTAATAATTAAAAATCAAAAATGCAAAATTAAAAATTTAATTCATTCATAATTTTTAATTTTTAATTTTTAATTTTTAATTTTTTAGCACCTCTACAGTTTAAAACTGCTTGGGTATTTTAAATCTCAGCAACAGCGCGTTCAATCAAGCGGCGAGCTAGAGTTTGGATGCCCGTATGTTCGTAGTAGTTGGTAGTCATATCTAGGAAAGCACCCACATAGTCCACCTTGTCATCAGAAATTTCTACAAAATTCTGTAAATGACCGAGTACGTTTTGGGGTGTCAAACCGCGCTCGCTGACAAAACTGCTCATCCAGCCAGAAACCGAGGAGAAGCTTTCGCCAATGAAACCTAGCTGACCTGCGGGGGAACCCCCTGGAATCATACTGCTGAGTTGCTTAAAGCCTGCATTTTCTTCTAAATCTTTTGGTGAGAGATTTCCGAGCCAAGACTGAGTTGCCAAGATAAAGTTGGGGCCCAGGGGAATCAAACCGTCAAAGCAGACTAAAGCAGCCATCCGCATCAAAGACTCGCCGCCGTAGTCACCCAGAGCTCCAGCAAAATCGCCGATACTGTCGCCAGGGATGCCGTTAATTTGACAAAAAGCCAAGAGTTCAACGACTAATTTCAAGGAGAGATCGATAGTTTGGGCTTTTTCAGGCTTAGGAGTGATGTTACTAAGCAATCCCAAGAAGGGAACATTTTGGCCAATTTTGTTTGCTAAGGCTGCTGCACCCAGGGCACCGCTTGCACTGTTGATAGTTTGGTAGAGCCATAGAGCGCGTTGATATCCCTGGGATTTGTCATTGTAAAGGTAGATCGCGCGCTCGCCTATCTGCTGGATTAACTCTTCATCAGTCTCGCCAGTGACAGTGCGGATCGTGTTTTCAAAGCCAACTAAATTATCCCATTGACCAGGAACCACAAAGTCAAGCGCTCGCAGCGCTTTAACCGTCATGTTATCTTTGGGCAGTTGATCGACTAATTCATGGATGGGTTTGCTCATAACAGACAGGCTCCTTATTTTTGATTTGCTCTTAAAATGGATAAGACTACTGAACTGATTTATTTGACGTTGGCAAGGCCGCTGAGATTAAATTTTTCTAGCCAAGCTTCGCGATCGCTAGCAGTAAACGAGGCATCGCGAGACTGGACTTTTACTTGGTAGCGGTTGGCTACTAAGACAGCGGTAGTTGTAGAGCCTTGTTGGACAGCGGGATAGCCGCCAATTTTCTGGGTACTTTGCTTGAATTTATTACCAGCGGTGGGGTTGCCAGCGATATCGTTAATAGATAGCATTGCCACATCTTTACCGCCTTTCTTCAACTTAGCTTCAGCAAAACCTGGTTTTTCCTGAGAGAAAGTGCGAGTATAGCCGCCGCCAGAAGCTGGGAAATATTTATTCAATTTGCCCCCAGCTACAGCCTTGCTAGGAAGTTTCTGATCTTGGCCGTTAGTTGTTTGAGTAGGTTGTTGGGCGTTTGTTTGCTTTGTTTTAGAGGGTTTTTGGGTGCTTTCCTGTTGAGCCTTGTCCCAGCGGCTGGGAGCCTTGGTTTCTCCACAGGCCGTCACGAGCAGCATCATGACAATTAGGAATGGAGCTAAGATTCTACGCATAGGGGGGAATTTCATCGCTGTCTCCTCATCAGTGAGTTTATCGTAACAATTGTGACTTAATACTTGGCTATCTGTCCTCTCCCCAGATTTTTAGGGAATTTCCAGTTCAGGGAAGAGTCATTAATATGGAACTTCACGGTCGTAAAGTCCTCTTACGCAATTATTCTATGTGTTGGTGAGAGATAGCGCTTTTCCGATATTACAGCGGTTTTCAACTCTGATCTCTCGTTGGCTTTGGTTTTGAGTTGAGATCGAAAAATCCTCCCCTATCAAATAGCGGAGGATTTTTTAGCTAGACAGGTGAGTTAGATCTGAGGTAAGTTCATCTCTCACTCACTTAGGAGGCTTATGCCTCGCTTTCTATGTAGATGAACAATAGACCCATAACTACCACTGGAAATAGCCAGGTAATTGCTGGAATCAAGATCCAAGGCAAGAAAGAAGCTGCGTAGGAACCTGTCATGTTTAATTCTCCAAATCTAAAGTATTACAGTCTGCGAACAGAGATATTACTTGGAAGTCAGTAAAAGCTCTCACTGCTCAAAATTCTTAACAAAAGTCGGGATTGGAGACGGATAATTCCTGCCCCAACCCTACCATTGTGAGGCAAAGGGTTTAGTTAACCAAGCCCCGGAAGATGGCATCTACGCCCTTGAAATTTTCCAGAAGGAAGTAGGCTACGAAAGCGCCGGCTGCACCACCGACGAAAAAACCAGCGGTTAGTTGGCTCCAGCCTTCACCAGTTTTCAGGGCTGCGGGAGTCTGGGAGTTAGCGCTTATTAAGCTGCTGTCCTCTTTGAAAGTGACTAAGCCGTAGGCAGACATACCGGCAGTGCCTAGTAGCACTAGGACGAGGGCTGTAATTAATCCCCCCAAATTAGCTGCTTCTGGATAATCCCGTAGAGGGCCGAAGACGATCTCCGGGCCCACGAGGAAGTAACCGTGTGCCAAACCAATCTCTAGACCCCGGACAATGGGAGAGAGGTTTTTGCGGTAGGCGGGCAGGTTGCCGATGAAAGTTTTGGTGAAATCGGAAGCACTGATCGGGGTGGCGAGATTACCCACGAAGGGGTCGCCGTTAAAGGGTTTAATGAGTTCTGCGTCTCTGGGATCTGCCATGCTTATGTTTCCTCACTTATTCAAAATTGCGATCGTAACTTAAGGTCATATTTTAAGCAGGGAGGGGTTGCCTAATTGCAGAATTGGCTGCCAGCTTTAGAAAAGTTCACTTTTGGTTGTCAGCCACAGCATTTTTGTGGTCTTGACGATACCAGGATACGATGCGGTGTGGCGACACTCCCAGGAAATAGGCAATTATAACGATTTGGTTAATGAGGGTGGTTTTGAAGATGCCAAGTTTTTGCCAGCGACGGGCAGAAGTGATGATGGGGAGGGGGGCGATCGCAATTTGTCCAATTCGCTGCAAGCGTCGCACTAATTCAAAATCCTCCATAATCGGCTGGTTGGGAAAGCCTCCAAGTTGTTGAAAGATTGTAGTTTTGAGGAAAATAGCTTGGTCGCCGTAGGGCATTTGCCAGTAGCGCGATCGCAGATTTACAATTTTTTCGACTAGCCGTAGGCCGGGGTTTTTCCCATCAATTTTGAGTTGGAAGGCCCCGGCAATGATTCCAGGTTGGGCTAGGGTTTGCCGTACCCAAATATCGAACTCAGGGGGTAAGCGGGTATCGGCATGGAGAAAGAGCAAAATGTCGCCACTGGCGGCGGCTGCACCTGCGTTCATTTGATGGGCTCTGCCGCGTGGGGCGGAGATAACTTTGACCGTGGAGGCTGCGTGGATAGTGCCGTCTGTGCTCCCGCCGTCTACGACGATGATTTCTACGGCGGTTGCATTTTGGGCTGTGTTGATGGTTTGCGCGATCGTGCCTACTTCATTCAATACTGGGATGATGATGGAAATCTTTAAAGGTGGGAGTTGGGGCATCTTAAATCTAATTGTTAATTGTTAATTATTCAAATCCTTTACGTCCTTCCAGTCTTTTCTCGTTGTATAGCAAGTTAATATTTCAAATCCAAAATCGAAAGATCCTCCGGGCGATCGATATCAGCGAGTGGAGGAAGATAAGCAACGGCTAAATTGAGATTGCGTGCGATCGCGACAGTCTGCTGTAAAACTTCAGCAGTTCCCCAGTTGATTGATTTAAAAAGTTCTGGTACAAACTGCCGCAAACCAATTAGATAATAGCCGCCATCTAAAGCTGGGCCTAGTACCAAGTCATAAACTGCGAGTTCATCAAACGCTAGTGCCATTATTTGAGAGTTCAAATCTGGGCAATCTGTACCGACTATGACAACTTTCTCAACACCAGAATTAAAAGATATCTGAAATGCCGCCGCCATTTTTGTACCCAAATCACCTGTCACCTGATTTTGGTAAAAAATATCACTTCCTAGCCATGCTTGCATGAGTTGTTGACTACCCCCTGTGAAGTAAACTTCTACAAGAAGTTGACGGGAATTCTGGATTTGCTTAGCTTGGGCGATCGTACATAAGGCTAGTTCCCGATGCAACTTTGCCGCACCTTCTATTCCTAGCACTGGAATAAGTCGAGTTTTTGTTATTCCTGGCTCTGGATAGCGAGTAAAAATGATTAAGTATTCTTTCATTGTATCTTCCTTTACAAATTAGCAATCTCTTATTTCAAATCAGCAATCCCAGCTTGGGTGCAATCATTAACATCGATTATGGGTAGACTGATCGCAGTGGGGAAACGAAAATCAGGGTTAATCCCTTGTAGATATCTTCAAGCTGATTTACTCGATCGAGTTCTTAACCTGAAGCAGTTTGTGTGCGATCTCCTTGCAGCATAGAAGCTGAAGAGTGCGATCGCGACTAAATTTCTAATGACTTAATGCTAGCAGCAGAATGCAGTCCTACCCATAGTTTTGAAATTTAGCAAAAAAATGTGGAAATTACGGATTTCAAATAGCCGTAGATCAGTTAATATGATTAATGAGGAGTTTTTAGCCTTAGCATTTAACTATACCGTAAAGATAAGCAAATATTATGACTCTCAAAGAAAATTACAAACTAATAGAAAAAATTAACGAGGGTTTGAATACAGTAGTTTATCGCGGTGAGAGGAAGGAAGATCGGCAGTCAGTGATTATCAAAATCCTGAGAGCAGAATATCCTACTCTCGAAGAAATTATGCAATTGAGACATGAATATGAAATTTCACAACACCTCAATTTAGAAGGTATTATCAAGCCCTATGGATTGGAAAATCATCGGAATGGTCTAGCCTTAATCTTAGAAGATTCAAAAGGAGAAGCCCTAAAAAAATTTCTGAATGGTCGCAAACTAGAACTAAAAGTGTTTTTGGACATTGCCATTCAATTAGCAGATACTTTAGGCAAGTTGCATGACAAAAAAGTTATTCATAAAGATATTAAGCCCACCAATATCATCATTACTCCTGCTAACCTCAAAGTAAAAATTACTGACTTCAGCATTGCCACGCGATTGTCTAGAGAAACCCAAGCACTAAGCGATCCAACTTTACTACAAGGGACTATCGCGTATATATCCCCAGAGCAAACGGGACGGATGAATCGCTCTATTGACTACCGCACCGATTTCTACTCTTTAGGTGTCACATTCTATGAAATTCTGTGCGGCGAATTACCATTTAAGGCTACAGATCCAATGGAATTAGTTCATTGTCACATCGCTAAGCAGCCCATCCCACCCTCTGAAATTTTAACAGCAAATTGGCAAAATAGCAAGCCAGAAGTTATCGGCGACAATTTAAAATCTACAATTGAAAATAGTGATATTCCCAAAGCAGTTTCTGACATTGTGATGAAGCTATTAGCTAAAAATGCGGAAGACAGATATCAAAGTGCTTATGGTCTTAAAGTGGATTTAGAACATTGCCTAAGTCAACTGCAAAAGACTGGCAATATTTCAAACTTCATACTTGGTCAACGCGATAAATCTGGTAAATTTCTCATCCCCCAAAAACTGTACGGACGAGAAACACAAGTAGCTACACTGATGAATGCCTTTGAACGGGTTAGCACTGGAACAGCCGAACTAATGCTAGTTTCCGGTTACTCAGGAATAGGTAAATCTTGTTTAGTTTATGAAGTCCATAAACCGATTGTCGGAGCACGGGGTTATTTTATCGCTGGCAAGTTTGACCAATTTAAACGCAATATTCCCTATGCAGCCTTAATCCAAGCATTTCAGGAATTAATTCGACAACTATTAACAGAAAGCCCTGAAAAAATAATTTTTTGGAGAGAGAAGATATTTAATGCTTTAGGGCAAAATGTGAGAGTGATAATCGATGTTATTCCTGAATTAGAATTGATCGTCGGTGAAAAACCAGAAATTTCCCAGCTAGGAGCGAATGAAGCCCAAAATAGATTTAATCTTGTTTTTAAACAATTTATTCATGTTTTCACAGAGCAATCACATCCACTGGTCTTATTTTTAGATGATTTGCAGTGGGCTGACTCTGCTTCTTTGAAATTGATTCACGTATTGCTAACTGACCTAGATAGCCAATATTTGTTACTGATTGGAGCATATCGAGATAACGAAGTCAGCCCCACCCATCCATTAATGCAAACATTAGAGCAGATTCATGAATTCGGGGCAATAGTAAATAACATCATACTCCAACCTTTAGCACTCAGTACAGTTAGTCAATTAGTTGCCGATACTTTGGGTGATAACTACTCATCACCAGTTCCTCCTCTTACTTGCTTATCCCAACAACAAGAACTAGGGGCAAAATGTTTGCTCACAGGACACGATAGGGAGGAAACAGAAAGATGGCAATTACTAGCTGAGCTAGTTTTTAATAAAACTCAAGGTAATCCCTTTTTCTTAACTCAGTTGCTAACATCCCTTTACGCAGAAAAGCTATTAACATTTGACTTCAGTCTCGGCAAATGGCAGTGGGATATGAGTCAAATTCAAACTGTGGGAATTGCCGATTACAACGTTGTCGAACTCATAGCCAGAAATATTCAAAAGCTGCCTTCAGAAACGCAAAAAATCTTAAAGTTAGCTGCTTGTATTGGCAACATATTTAATTTAGATATCTTGGCGATAGTCAATGAGAAATCAATATCAGAAACTGCCTCTAATTTATGGGAAGGGCTTCAGGCTGGTTTGATTTTACCGATCGGGGAAAGTGCCTACAAAATCCCGTTACTATGCAAGGGTAATGATTCCTTGGTAATGGGTAATAGTCAAGGAATCCCATCAGAAATTAATTCTTACAAAATATCCTACAAATTTTTGCATGACCGAGTGCAGCAAGCAGCTTATTCTCTGATTCCTTCGGAGGAGCAAAAAAACACTCACCTAAAAATTGGGCAACTACTGTTGCAGAATACACATCAAGACGAATTAGAAGAAAATGTCTTTGATATTGTTAACCAGCTAAATATCGGAGTAGAATTCATTACCGATCGAGAAGAAAAATATAAGCTAGCTCAATTAAATTTAATCGCTGGTCGAAAAGCCAAAGCAGCATCAGCTTATGAAGCTGCTGTCACACAATTAAGAGTGGGGTTAAAACTGTTAGCAGAAAATAGTTGGCAGAGTAACTATGACTTGACACTAGCACTCTATGTAGAAGCCGTAGAAGCGGAATATCTTAATACCAATTATGAAAAGTCAGCTATTCTGGCTGAAATTGTTCTGCAACAAGCAACCACTCTGCTCGAAAGAGTGAAGGTATACGAGCTGCAAATCCAGTTTTATATGGCCCAAAATCAAATGTTAAAAGCCATTGATACTGGGCTACAAGTGCTTGATATGCTGGGTGTCTCTTTGTCAAATGAAACAGGTGAGGGTAGTTTGGCCGTTGAATTGCCTTCTCTTGAGAATTTGGAAAACATCCCAGAAATGACAGATCCCTACAAATTAGCGGCTTTAACAATATTGATGTCGCTCGTTTCTCCTGCTCTCGCAGCTAATCCTGAAATTTTGCCTCTGCTTATAGTGAAGTTGGTTAAAATTTGCAAGGAATATGGTCATGCCCCTGTTGCTGCTGTTGCTTATGTTTTTTATGGTGTAATATTGTGTTCAGCAATTGGCGATATAGATACCGGATATCATGCAGGTAACTTAGCATTAAAGTTACTGGATAAATTTAACGCTAATTCGCTTAAATGTAAAACATATCAAATATTTTATGGCTTAATTATACATTGGAAAGAGCATACTAAGGAGGCTTTACTACCCTTACTTTCAGGTTTTCAAAGTGGACTGGAAACTGGAGATATAGAATATGCAGGTTATTGTGTTACTGTTTATTGCGCCATCGTTTTTTTGACGGGGCAGCAGTTAGACGTTGTAGAACAGCAGCAAAGACAATATCTTGATTTAGCGTTAAAACTAAAACAAGATTATTCTATCTACTATATCAAAATATTTCACCAACTGACACTAAATCTTCAAAATAAAATCGAAAATCAATGTCAGTTGGTTGGTGAAAGTTTTAATGAAACACAAATGTTACCTGTTTTTATTGAAACTAACAATCGAACTTTGCTGTTTATTGTCTATCTTGCCAAAACAATTCTTTCTTATCTATTTAAAGACCATAAGAATGCCGTTACCAACGCCAGTTTAGCGTCAGAATACGAAGTAAGTGTGATGGGCATGGTAGTTTCTTCTAGTCACAACTTTTATTATTCGTTGGCTCTCCTTGCTCAATATGCCAATGCTTCCATATCGGAGCAACAACAATATCTAGCTATTGTAGATGCAAATCAGCAAAAAATGCAACGATGGGCTGATTCTGCTCCCTCAAACTTTAAACACAAGTATGAGCTTGTGGAAGCAGAAAAAGCGCGAGTACAAGGGCAAATCTTAGAAGCAATGGAATATTATGACAGAGCTATAATAGGAGCTAAAGAACAAGGATATATTCAGGAAGAAGCATTAGCTTCGGAACTAGCAGCAGAGTTTTATTTTTACCTCGGCAGAGACAAGTTTGCTCAAATTTATCTAACACAAGCTTATTACAGATATATTCATTGGGGAGCAAAAACTAAAGTTAAAGATTTAGAGTCTAGATATCCTTTAGTATTTTCCGAGATGCTAAAGCGAGAATCTATAGGCATAGAGATTAATAGGACAACAACATCGACCACGGGAGGAAGTTCTGCGGTTTTGGATTTGTCCACTGTGAATAAAGTATCTCTTGCCTTGGCTGAAGAAATAGTTCTTGATAAGTTACTGGATAAGCTACTTAAAATTGTAATGGAAAATGCCGGGGCTACAACCAGTTGCCTGCTTTTGGAGAAAGATGGAAAGTTATTTATAGAAGCTACTGGTGCGGTGGGATGTGAGGTTGTATTGTGGTCAGATATGCCTATTGAAAATAGCGCTCATTTTTTGCCTGTATCTATCATTAATTATGTGGGTGCATCTAAAGAAAATGTGGTGCTAAATGATGCAGCATTATCAGGAATATTTACCAATGATTCCTATGTCATAAAAACAAAGCCAAAGTCAATATTATGTACGCGCATTATCAATCAAGGTAAAATGATTGGGATTCTTTACTTAGAAAATAATATCGTCACTGGTGCGTTTACAACGCAAAGATTAGAAGTATTAAAAATACTTTCTTCACAGGTGGCTATATCTCTAAAAAATGCGATGCTCTATGCGAAATTAGAAACCGCAACCCAAAACTTGAAAATAGCTAATGAACAATTAGAGGATTATAACCAAACTCTTGAAGAGAAAGTAGAAGAGAGGACTCTAGAGTTAAAAGAAAAAAATAGCCTTCTGAAAAAACAGGCGGTTCAACTTGAACTTACGCTGAAAGAATTACAAGTGACACAGACTCAGCTAATTCAAACTGAAAAAATGTCAAGTCTGGGGCAAATGGTTGCTGGTATTGCTCACGAAATCAATAACCCTATTAACTTTATCTACGGTAATCTTACCCATGCTAACGACTATTTTCAGGAGTTCTTAGGGCTTCTGAATCTATATCGCGAACAATTTCCAAATGCAACGCCTGAGATTCAGAATTTCGCAGAAGATATCGATCTCGAATTCTTAATATCCGATTTTCCCCAACTTCTGGATTCGATGCAGGTAGGAGCTGACCGCATCCGCGAGATTGTCTTGTCGTTGCGTAATTTCTCGCGGTTAGATGAGGCAGTAATGAAATCTGTAGATATCCATGAAGGCATTGATAGCACTCTGCTGCTGTTGCAAAGTCAGCTAAAGGCTAAGCCAGAACATCCAGGCATTGAAATTATTAAACAGTATGGTCAGCTCCCTAAAGTAGAATGTTACGCTGGCTTCTTGAACCAAGCATTGATTAATATACTTAGTAATGCGATTGATGCTATAGAGGAATCATTAGTGACTTCTTCTCTCACATCAATCCCAAAGCAAAAATCACAAATTCGCATTCGCACCAGTGTCATCAATAATAACCACGTAGAGATTCGGATTGCTGACAATGGAAATGGAATGACAGAGGAAGTAATTCAGAAAGTTTTTGACCCTTTCTTTACTACGAAACCTGTCGGATCTGGCACTGGTTTAGGGCTGGCTATTTGTTACCAGATTGTAGTAGAAAAACATAACGGTAAGCTGACTTGCTTTTCTGCGCTTGGAGAGGGATCGGAGTTTGTGATTGAGATTCCACTCAAGCAGGGAATTCAGCACAGATGATACCCACATTCCCCCTCGTCACTGAGCCGATGGCTAATTTTCCCCTCAACTGCGGAAATAGCCACCACGCGGGGAGAAGCTAAGTAGTTATTCGCAGTTGGATTGCCGCTTCGCCCTTTAAAATCACGATGAACTCAATAAATTAGCATACTAAGTACGGAAGAACCGTTTTTAATAGCTCTGTAATCGAGATGAAATAGTGACGGAGATCACTGCAATCCTTTTCTAAACAGAGATAAGAACAATAGTTAGGAAAGTTTTTAGAGAAACGGCTGAATATGACGTGATATTGCAGAACAATACTTACGCGAATCGCACCAAAAATCAGTATTACACGATCTAGGGAAGAATAAAATGCTCGGTAATTTCAAAGATGCGTGCATCCACCAGCTATTTGAGTTCCAAGTAAAGCGATCGCCTGACGCTATTGCAGTAATTTTTGAAGGGCAGCAGCTA
>DATGYA010000405.1:0-4409 GCA_035298405.1 Kamptonema sp.
AATTAACAATTAACAACCAACAACCAACAACCAACAATTAACAATTAACAATTAACAATTAACAACTAACAACCCGATGACCGCTGTGCCTTTGCCAAGACCTTCACCTCAACCGGCCGATCGCTCTCCCGGTCGTAATTCTTCAGAAGTGACACCAGTTTTCGCACTTAAAGAACTGGTGGCGCGACTGCATCGGGAACAGCATAATATTCAAGATATGTTGAGTTCTTTGGGATTTGCCCTTCGCAGTTTCAATAATCTCAATCAATTTTTGGAATTAATTCCTTTAGTTGCTACTCGCGTTACAGACGCTGATGGCGGAGCTCTGGTACTGTTCAAACCGAATGGTCAAGTCAGGTTCCAACAGTTGCACTGTCAGGAAGGCCGCCAGTGTCAAGATATGCGGAAAGCTCTAGAGATAGCAACTCGCTCAGTTGTAGCTGAGATGGGGAATCCTTTGGAAGCGTTTCCAGAAACGTTCTTGCAAACTTCCAGTGCCACTCTTGACGACCAGGTAAGCCGCTATTTGGGTTCTGATGTTCACTTGTTTGGGGCTCCAATTTTGGTGAAAAATTCGGAACGGGGTCGCCTTTATGTTTTTAGCCACGATCCTGAATATGTTTGGACTCCAAGCCGACAGAAATTAGTACGGTTGGTAGCAGATCAAACAGCAGTCGCGATCGCCAATGATGAACTTACTGTTAAGTTGCAAGAAAAGGAACGTTTAGATAAAGAGTTAGAAATTGGAGCCGAAATTCAACTACGGTTACTGCCTCGCCAATGCCCGAAAATTCCTGGCGTAGATGTGGCTGCTCGTTGCGAAACTGCTAGCCGAGTTGGAGGTGATTATTATGATTTTATTCCCGCTGACCACGATCCGCTTTTGAAATCCCACGAACCAGAACATCCTTCTTCCCTACTGCAAAATCTCAAATCTAAAATTGAGAAGGGTAGATGGAGTATTGTCATCGGCGATGTGATGGGGAAAGGCGTACCTGCGGGTCTAATTATGACTATGACGCGGGGAATGCTACGGGCTGAGGTTTTAAACCGCCATTCCCCTGCTAGAATTCTTCAACACTTAAATCGGGTAATGTACGCGGATTTAGAAAATTCTCACCGCTTTGTGACTTTGTTTTATTCTGAGTATGACCCGAAAACGCGGATTTTATCTTACAGTAATGCGGCTCACAACCCGCCTTTACTGTGGCAATCGGCAACAAATTCTCTCAAACGGTTGGATACTTTGGGAATGCTGATCGGTTTGGATGCAGATTCACAATACTTTGAGGGGCAAGTGCAACTGTTTCCGGGGGATACTATTATTTATTACACTGACGGTTTTACTGATGCTGCTAATCAAAGAGGCGATCGCTTTGATGAGGAAAACCTAAGTACGGCTTTTCAGTGGGCTTGTCATAATTATCAAGAGTCTCAGGCTATTTTGGATTACCTTTTTGACCGAGTTCAGCAGTTTATTGGCTTGGGCAACCGCAATGGTGATGACATGACTCTGGTGGTAATGCGGGTAAAAGTTTCTAAAGGAGAGAATAATAATGATTGTTAATACTTTGCCGGAAATCGCTAGCCATTTGGTCAATTTGACTGATGGGAACGATCCTCTAATTTTGTTAGTGGGGAATTCGCTTTTTGATGGAACAGTGGTGTTAGGTCAAACCTATGATATTTTCGCCAATATGCAAAAAGCTTGGAGTAACTTTCTTTCAACTGGTCAAGCTGCGGCTTTTGTAATTGGCATCTTTGTGGGATGGTTTATTAAGGGTATTATGCCTTAGCTTTGTCAATTTGTTAACTGTTAACAGTTAACTGTTAACGGTTAATGGCAGAGTTGACGTATTCTAATGCAATCAGCAATGTAGGATACTTCTTACTTGACACCCAACACCTATGACAACTGACCCTAAAACTTGGAGCCAAAGGTTTGAATCGGCGCTGCACCCAGCGATCGCACGTTTCAATGCAAGTATTAGTTTTGATATTGAGTTGATTGAGTACGATCTTACGGGTTCTGTAGCTCATGCAACAATGTTAGCTAAAACTGGCATTATTTCTCATGAAGAAGGCGAGCAACTGGTTGCTGGTTTGGAACAGATTCGCCTGGAATATCGGCAAGGCTTTTTTAAGCCGGGAGTTGATGCAGAAGATGTCCACTTTGCTGTGGAAAAACGGCTGACGGAAATTGCTGGGGATGTAGGTAAAAAGCTACACACAGCGCGATCGCGCAATGACCAAGTAGGTACTGATACTCGTCTCTATTTGCGAGCAGAAATAGCTCTAATTCGTAACCAATTAAGGGAATTTCAAAATGTTTTGCTCGCCATCGCTGAGCAAAATGTAGAAACTTTAATTCCTGGCTACACTCACTTGCAACGCGCCCAGCCTTTAAGTTTAGCCCATCACCTTTTAGCTTACTTTGAAATGCTAGACCGAGATTGGGAACGTCTGGGTGATGTTAGTAAGAGGGTTAATATTTCGCCCTTGGGATCTGGGGCGCTAGCGGGGACTACTTTTCCGATTGACAGGCATTATACGGCGGAACTCTTGCAATTTGAAGGAGTTTATGCTAATAGCTTGGATGGAGTTAGCGATCGCGACTTTGCGATTGAATTTCTCTGTGCCGCCAGCATCATTATGGTACACCTGAGCCGCTTGGCAGAAGAAATCATTCTCTGGTCAACTCAGGAATTTGGCTTTGTCACCCTCAAAGATAGCTGTGCTACAGGTTCCAGCATCATGCCCCAAAAGAAAAATCCCGATGTGCCCGAACTGGTACGGGGAAAAACCGGGCGCGTCTTTGGTCACTTGCAAGGTATGCTAGTGCTAATGAAAGGATTGCCCTTGGCCTACAACAAAGACTTACAAGATGATAAAGAAGCCTTGTTTGACAGCGTAAAAACCGTCAAAGCTTGCTTAGAGGCAATGGCGGTACTGATGGCTGAAGGAATTGTATTTAATAGCGATCGCCTAGCGGCTGCTGTGGCCGAAGACTTTTCCAACGCCACAGACGTAGCAGACTACCTAGCAGCGCGGGACGTACCCTTCCGGGAAGCGTACAACCTCGTGGGCAAAGTTGTCAAAACCTGCATCGCCGGGGGCAAACTCCTCAAAGATTTGAGTATTGAGGAGTGGAAAAGCTTGCACCCTAAGTTTGAAGCAGATATTTACGAGGCGATCGCGCCCCGGCAAGTAGTTGCAGCTCGCAACAGCTATGGCGGCACCGGATTCGAGCAAGTCAGAATATCACTTACCGCCGCACGATCGCGCCTGGGTCATTAAGTTTCAGCAGCCGCCATGTCGTTCTGCTGCCTCCCCCCATCAGACGACCGCTGGCCGCCTCTGCCGCCAGAGTAAAAAGGCGTAGTTTTACGTTTGCGAAACTTGCGGGCGTAAGCTTGATTCCGTAGAGCTTTTTCTTTCTTTAAATTGCGGCGTTTAGCCATGCTGACCTCAATAATAAACAACAAAACGGCTGCATTTTTTCAAGCAGCCGTGGAGCCTTTCCTAGACTCATTCTGCCATCAGTGGGCATCTGAACTACTTGTACTACAAGTAGTACCCACAATTGCCCAAATTATTACTTTACTAGAAAGTGGTATCCCACGTTAAGCTAGTTTGTTGACAAAGACTTCACAATTATAGCAACCGCCTTGGCGGTTAGCAGATTCTAGTTGCGGGAAACCCTTAATTCTATATCCCTTCTTCCCTAGACCCTAGCCCCTAGTCCCTCTTCCCCTTGACAAAACTCCCAGATCGCCCTTATCTAGCAACAATCGAAGAGGTGCAGTCTGAATATGCGCGAAGTCTCACAAGTTGGCTGGACGAGAATTTGCCATCAGATTGCGATGAACTGGTGTTCTGCGGTGGGACGGGCGATTATCTCCGCAACGAGATGCACTGTAATGGCGTATTAGACTGCAAATGCGATACAATTAACAGTTATTTTTCATATCAAAGTTATTAAGTTAGTGAGATTTTTCAAATCGGTAGGTTAAGGTTAAGCACAGAGAGGTTCCTAGTCAAAATGAAGAGGAAATGGATTCTATATGATAAAGATGATAGGCAAGTCACCTGGCCAACTTGCATTAACAATTTGTCACCTATTAAAAATGCTATAGGGTCAGAGTTGCCAACATGGATAGAGCAGGCTTTCAATAGAAAGGGCATTTTCAATGAAGATGAAATGGTTGTTCCGATTCACCCAATTTCAGTTTTAGGACAATGTAGTACGGCTAAATACATTGACTGTCCAAATATTCCAGGACACCACATAGAAAACGCTAGACATTGTGGAGGGGCACGCTATCTGGATAGCGTTGGAAAATATTACTGGTTTGACTTCGATCTTGTTAGTTTGGACGGGACGCTAATAAAATTGCGTATGGTGGTTA
>DATGYA010000406.1:0-2443 GCA_035298405.1 Kamptonema sp.
GTTAACCGTTAACTGTTAACCGTTAACCGTTAACAATATTTAAGGAGCATATTGAGTAAATGATTGCTAACATAATTGAAACTGGTTGGGAAGTTATTTATCACCGCGCCCATGCTTTACTGGCGGCACAACTTGCGGGACAGTGGAAAAAATCTGATTCTCCTCTGCGGTTGTATGAAACTATAGCGGCGATTTCCCACCACGACGATCTAGAACGGGAATGGGAAGAAAATTTATTGACTCCCGCAGGAGCGCCGTTAGATTTTTCAATGGATAAGAAAACTTCTGTCCCTAAACTTCTGGAATTAACGGAGAATGCTCAATATCGCGGTCGATGGGTGGCAATGCTGATTTCTATGCACGTAAGCTTTCTTAATGAAGGCAAACGGGGCGAGTCAAAGGAACTGGATAACTTCTTAGATCGACAATTAGAAAATCAAGAGCGCTGGCGGGGGGAGTTAAAGATTACAAAGAAGGAAGCTGAGGAAGCTTATGCGTTTTTTCAGTGGTGCGATCGCCTCTCTTTAATTCTTTGCAGCCGCGAGTTACCTGTTGGGGTAAGAGCTTTAGAAATTGCTCAAGGGCCTAACGGTAAACGCTACGATGTCGTGCAGAATGCTGACGAACTTGTGACAGTAACTCCTTGGCCTTTTCAGGAGGAAAAGTTTACCGTGAATGTGGAGGCTTGCTATCTCAATCAAGTCAAGTTTGATAGTAATGAAGAAATAAAGAAAGCACTCAAAACTGCTCCGAGAGATATGTTAGAATGGACTTTTGTTAAGTCTTAAGTCTAGAGATATCCTCTTCCCGTCTGCCCCCTTAAAATCAAGTAAACATGAGTGAAAAACGTTCGGCTTGCCTGATCTTTAATCCCGCTGCTGGCAAAAGCGATCCCGATCAAGATTTGGCTAAAATTCGAGAACTTTTAGAGCCTGTAATTGACTTATACATTTGCATGACGACTCCCGAAATTAGCGCGGCTAAACTTGCCCACGAAGCTATTGCTAGAGGTGCGGAAACTATTATTGCTTCTGGCGGTGATGGCACTTTGTCAGCAGTGGCGGCGGCGGTAGTGGGAAGTAATATTCCTTTGGGAATTATTTCGCGGGGTACTGCTAATGCTTTTGCCAATGCTTTAGAAATTCCGACTACGATAGAATCTGCCTGCGGAGTGATTTTAGGAGGGGTAACGCGGGTTGTAGATGCAGCCATGTGCAATGGTAAAGAACCGATGGTTTTACTAGCTGGAGTTGGCTTTGAGGCGGAAACTGTAGAACAGGCAGATCGGGAGTCAAAAAATCGCTGGGGAATGTTGGCTTATATCTTGTCGGGCATTAAACAGTTGAATAATATGGAGACTTTTGAGACAACAATTGAAACTGAAGATAAAATTATTAATGTGACTGCGGCGGCGGTGACGGTTGCAAATGCAGCGCCGCCTACTTCTGTTTTAGCTCAAGGGCCTGCGGGAATTATTGTTGATGATGGTTTGTTAGATATTACAGTGGTAGCACCTGCGAATGCGGCAGGCGCGATCGCGGCTTCTTATCATTTATTACAAACGGCGTTGAAAGGGAGTGCTGCGGAACGAGACGACATTGGCTATTTGCGAGCAAAACAGGTGAAAATTACTACTAATCCGCCTCAAAAAGTTGTTTTAGATGGCGAAATGATCGGTAATACTCCCCTGTCTATTGAGTGCTTACCGGGGGGATTAACTATTCTCGTTCCCTTAGTTGAAGAAGTACCTCCCATTGAAAAGCTCTCTGGTTTGCCGAATCTTACAGTTGAATTAAAATCTCCAGAGGAGTAGAGTAGGGTGCTAATAATTAAAAATTAAAAATTAAAAATTAAAAATTATGAATGAATTAAATTTTTAATTTTGCATTTTTAATTTTTAATTTTTTAGCCCCCTACAAGCTACTGTATAATATCTAGAAAAGTAAATTTAGATAGCGTGAAACGAAGGTCTTTGTTATTGGGGGCTTGCGCCCTAACTCTGAGTCAATTGGTGGGAGGATGCGGAAGTAAAACGGCGCTAAAATTGCGATCGCTAAAAAATTCCGTTCCTATCCAAGTTGTAGATCAATTTCGGAAAGCGCTACAACCGTCGCCGCTTTTACAGATTGTGCCGCAAGCACAGTTAAAAGATTTGTTTACTCTGTTGCAAACTTGGAAGCGGGAAACTTCTGCTGAAAACCAAGGTAAGGGAGAGGAAAAAGCTGATTTAGTAACGATCGGAGATTACTGGTTAGCGAAGGCGATAGAACAAAAACTAATTCAACCGCTTGACACTGCAAAGCTCAAAAATTGGTCGCAACTTCCGACGGCGTGGCAAGAACTTGTGAGGCGCAATGACTCTGGTTTGCCGGATGCTAAAGGTAAAGTTTGGGCGGTACCTTACCGCTGGGGTACGACGGTAATAGTTTATCGAGTTGATAAG
>DATGYA010000407.1:0-2364 GCA_035298405.1 Kamptonema sp.
AATCCTCTCAAAAGAGCCGCCTTCCAACTCAAACAAATTTGTCAGCATCTAGCGCAACGTCCCTTAAGTCTCTGGGATAGTGAGTATGGATGCGCTAAATTTGTCCAGCAAACCGCCGACATCGCCGCCGATAAAATTCTACGCTTGCGTCCGAATTTGTGTTTATGGCAAGCTCCACCGACCTATTCAGGGAAAGGACGACCGAGAGAACATGGGCATAAATTCAAACTTTCCGATACCGCCACTTGGCCCGATGCGATTGAAAGTCAAGAAATAGATGACCCAGTTTGGGGAACAATCGAGATGAAACGTTGGAGTCAACTTCATTTCCGTCAATCAGCCCGAATTGAGATGGAACTGATCCTTATCCACTTCAAAAAGGTGATTCTCTCAAATCGGGTCAGGTTAAACCGATTTGGTTGGCAGTTTTGTTGGAAACCCCTCTTCCTCTAGAAGAATACTGGTCACTTTATCAAAAACGATTTGCCATTGACCATTGGTATCGTTTTGCTAAACAGAGATTGCATTGGACTGTCCCCCAATTTCAAAACCTTCATTCCTCTGAGCGATGGAGTGACTTGATGCCTTTGCTGACATGGCAACTTTGGATGGCTCGTGAGATAGTTGAGGATAACCCTTTACCTTGGCAGAAGCCCCAAGCCTCTGATTCTTTAACTCCTGGACGGGTTGCCCAATCTATCGGAGGAGTTTTAGGGGTGATTGGCACTCCTACTTCTGCTCCTAAACCCCGTGGAAAGTCTTTGGGATACCCTCAAGGTCAGCCACGTCCTCGGAAAATTCGTTATCCTGTCGTCAAAAAACGTTTTTCACCCAAAAAGAAGAAGGCAACTGACTCTTCTTAGCTAACGCTGATCTATCGGTCTAGGGTAAAGAGAGATAGAAATTGCGAGAAAAAAGCGTCTGAATTAAAGAATTTATAAATCGATTAAGCTGAGAGAAAACAGAAAAGAATTCCCGTAATAATGAAGGATTAAGAATGACCCCCAACCACGGCTTGAGGAGATTAGCATAACACAATGGTTGAATCAATAAGCGTAAATTGTTTAAAGTATTCTTCCAGCCTTTACCTTGATTCCATCTGGGATGTTTCTCCACTTTGTCTTGAGCCGATTGAACTTTATCGGAAGAGCTAGTCTTTATCCCATAAATTTTGTCAGATTGAAGACTCACCATCAAGTAAGCACTCATCACTAATTCCCACCATTTTTCTATTTTGCTGTATTCCATAAATCGAAAGTCAGCCCACCCCAATTCATTCTTACTTTGCTTTAATCCGTACTCTATCCAATTCCTTAACCCATAGAGATTGCCTATGTCTTGATAGTTTACGTTCGGTATTTTAGTCATTACATAGACAGTTGAGTTTGGGGGTAAGTTGTCTTTATCGTCGGTGATTTCCCAATATCTTTTCTCTCTTCTTTTTCCGAATATAATCTCCCTAATAAAACGAGTTTCGGTTTTTCCTGTCGAGAAGACTCTCGTAAATTCTCTCCATTGGTTAGCTTTGACTTCCTCGTCTGATGCTAGCCACATCCCGTGATTACTCCGTATGGCTACTATAAATTCTAATTCTTTTTGCTCTAAATATCTCATAAAGTTACTTTGACTTTCTCCATATTCACTATCAGCCAGTACTCTTTTAATTTTAAAGCCCAACTCTTTTAATTCTTTGAGTAGTTCTACGGCAATTTCTGGTTTACTTTTATATTCATCTCCTTCTTTTAGTCTTGACTGCGGTTTATAGACTTGAGTTAACAACGGTATGGTCATTTCTCGGATGATTCCGTAAGCTGTTACTGCCACTATTCCGTTTTCTACTTTTCCTAGATTTCCTATATATTGTCTCGCTACATAATCCGTTTTCTTTCCTTTCTTTCTATCCCCTGTTTCATCAATAATTACCGTTATTTCTTCTCCTTCTAATACTTTTAAAATTATTTTTATTCTTCTCTTTTTATACTCCTCTATTGACCAAGGACTTTTTCCAAAAAAATAATCCAATCCTTGAGCATTTTCTTTCCCTGACACTTGCGCTATTGCTGGCAATGTTTTTCTTTTTTGTTCGGATATTAATCCTAGATGTAGATATTTTAGATACTCATAACTTCTGACTTCTGGAAATAAATCTCTATAGAACTCGCAATATTCATCGATAAATTTCACCGTCGCTTCAGCTTGTCGTGGCTTCACCATATACCACCTCTGGCTTTCAGCCTTTTTTCTTTATTCTATCTCTCCCTCTCTGATAGATCAGCGATAAACAGGGAGAGTGAGCTGTCCAACAGTTGTTGCTCGCAGGTGAAATGACAGAGGATGATTGAGAAATTTCGGACGTTTTAGCTA
>DATGYA010000408.1:0-9536 GCA_035298405.1 Kamptonema sp.
TGTGTCACCACATCAAAACCGGCGATTTTGCATGTCCCGCTGGTCGGGACAAGGATGCTGGTCATCATGCGGTTTTAAGGGGAAGTTTCTGTCCTCCGGGAACTTTTAGCTTCACTCCGGCAATATCTATTTCAGGTGGCAAGTCTCTAAAAATTTCCTGCGCTCCTTCCTCATAGCCTCGTGCCTGACGCGCCACTCCTCGCGCTAACTTTAATAATGGTTGAAATTCCGCTGGTAGCGCTTCAGCAAAAGTAGCAGTCAGAGAAGCCGTTTTAATTTTATCTTCTTGAGTAGCATTTAAAGACTTTTGTAGTCTTGCAGCTAATTGTTTAGCCAGTTCCGTTGGTTGCGTATAACCCAAGGCAATCCAACCCGGCTCTTCACCAATTTCTTCTGCATCAGCTATAGTTTCTTCTAATCCCTGCTGCAAGTAGGAAAGCAAAGCATCTGATAATTCATTAAGCCGCTCATTCCCAAAGCGATTTTTTAATGCCTTCAGCAACAAATGACGCAAACCGCTATCCATTTGGTATAGCTTACCGCCGATAGACTCAAATAGACTAGAAAGTAACAGATTTCCTACGGCGATCCAAGGCAAATCTTTGATTTCTAGAAAATTCTCTCGGAAGTAATAGAGTAAATCTGGTGTAATTGCCAAGGGGAAAGCTGCATGAAAAGCTAAATTTACATACTCTGGAAAATCCTCGGCAAATTCCGATAAAATTTCGATCGCTTCTTCATATTTATTCAGTCTTTCTTCCTCCGCCAATACTTCATCTAAAGCATCCAAAGATCGATCGTCAATGTCGGGACGCGGTAATGTTGTCTCCTCATCGTCAATGTCATACTCTTCGACCCCCCCTAACCCCCCCTTGTCAAGGGGGGGAACAAGAATTCGTAACCCCCCCTTGTCAAGGGGGGGAACAAGAATGCCTAACCTCTCCTTGTCAAGGGGGGGAACAAGAATACTGTTATTTCGTTTGAAATTGGTATCATCATCATCAATCCTATGAGGATACGGCGTAACAGTTTTACCCCTCAGCATTCGTAACAATTCTTGCCACCCCAAAACACTAAAAGGAAACATGGGAATGGGCAACTTGGAAATTTTTTCAGCGCTTGTCCCTAACCAATCTGTTTTTGGTAAAGGATTCAGCCAGAGAATTTGCTGAACTTTCGGCTGTAATAACTCAATAAAATTCTGGATTAAGTTAATTCTGACTTCACTAGGAATGATTTCCCTCGCCCCGCCATCGCTAAAAATTAAAACATGGGGTCGGCTTGAGTTTAATTGCGTTAAGATTTTATCTAGGGAATGCTTTTCTAATAATTCTGGATCGGCAAACAAAGCATTTCTGGGGCTATTACGAAAGTAGAATACTTTCAAAGATTTAAAAATTCCTTCGGCAGTTTCAGCTAACCTTTCACCAATTAAAGAAAAGGGAGTCATTGAATCGCCTTTGTCAATTAGCAACAGTAATTCAACTTGATTTTCTCGACAGGGACGGTAAACTAATTCGGCAATATTTTCTTCACACAAAGTTTTAACTGTAGCTGGAATATCTAGTTCAGTTTCCTTGCCAGTTCGTAAAGATTTCCGTAGAGAAGCCCAACCTTTTGTCAGTTGAGCTCTATTCAAGTCAAAATATTCATCAGTACGAATAAAATCTGTTTTAGATATATGGGGTTCGGATTTTGTCAGTTGCGGTAAGGCCGCGACAACTTCCTCATCTAGATTTACCTCGCCAGATATGTACTTTTCGGTAGTTTTTGACTCAGTTGTGGTAGGTAAATCTGTTGGGGAAGACTGAGAAGTAGTTGATGGCTGAGATGGGGTTTTTGGGGGATTAAATTCTGGATTTTTTTTCTCTAATCTAGGCTTTATTTCTTTCTCAAAGTGCTGCTTAAAAGCTTTACCTATCTTTTCTTTTTCTTCTGGAGATTTACCCCAAAGTTGCTGACAGAGAGTGGTAAGTTCTTCATAAGTTCGAGGACGCAGAGATTCTATTCCCAAAGCTTTTTCAAAGAGTTCGCACTCCTGTTCTATTTGTAAAGGTAAGCGCCATGTATTTTTTAACTCAACCAATAATTTAATTATTATTAAATGAGGGTCAGGGAGAGTCATCTTTTTTTTCCTCCTTTTTCCCCTCTATAAATTTTTTATTTCTAATTTGTTCGTCGCGAGTTTTCAATAAAACTCCCCTATGTTCCCACATCAATTTAAGCGCATGAGGTACGTCTTGAATGGGAGTCTGAAGAACTGAATTAACTACTTTGACAAAATCTAAAAGTTCTCCCGTGCTGGTTTTTTTGCCTCCCGTTTTAGAGGCTTTTTCGTGTAAAGTTTGGTAAGCAGCAATAATTTCTGCAATATTGGGTAAGTCTTTGCCAAAATGTGCTTTAATAATTTCTGTTAATTCTTTATCGTTCGGCGGTTCTAAATAGTAAAATAAGCAGCGCCTCAAGAAAGCATTAGGTAAAGGTTTCTCATCGTTACTGGTGATGATAATTAAGGGAGAGACAATTTTTTCTACTTTTCGATCTATTTCATCAATAAAGAAGCACTTTTCATCGAGTTCTAAAAGAAGATCGTTAGGAAAATCGATATCTGCTTTGTCAATTTCATCAATTAAAACAATGGCAGGAATGGGTGTTTGAAAGGCTTTCCCTAAAGCACCATATTTAATATAACCGCTTTGGCTTTCATCTTTGAGGCGTTCAATACTTTTCTTCTTAATAGTACCTACAAGTTCTTCGCTTTTTGCTAGTTGGGTATCGCGCAAGCGCCCGACGGCATCGTAAGTATAAATGCCTTCTTTAGCGCGACTGGTAGATTTTATATACCAGGGATAAAGGGGCCATTTGTTTTCTTCTATCCAATCTTTTGCCCATTCTTTATCTTTAAGTAATTCTTTGGCTTGTTGGATGTAGTTTTGATGTTTCTGAGTAAATTCGGCCGCGATCGCTTCGGCTAATTTAGTTTTTCCTACTCCTGGATCGCCCATAAGTAAGAGGGGACGTTCGAGCGCGATCGCGAGTTTTACCATCTGCTTAAGTTCCGGGCTAGGACGGTAAGAAGATACATCAGGTTCTCCCGTATATTCTAAGTTAAATTCAGTAGTTTTATTAGGTAATTTTGTCATAATTTATACTGTAGTTGTTGTTCAAATTTTGACCAGGAAAAATCATCAGAGTCAAATACTATTTTAACAATTTCATTAAAGGTATCTTCGGGAACCCCTTGACTATTATTCCATATTTTTTGCACAATGTCTCTCACAGATGAATTAGAACAGCGTAGTAAATTGCCATTAATTCTACACCAACGGAATAATATGCCATCGGGAGTTCCCTCAAAATTATTGATTTTTGGTAAAGCAATCAATTTTTGGGGATGCCAATTTGTCTGGTTAGTTGGGTCAATTGTCTCAATTCCCCATTGAGAAGAGCAATCAGTACCGGTACTATCAATTAAAAACATCAAAAGGTAAGACCTAACTTCCTCTTCCTCTATCAAATAATTGGCTTCTTTCTCAAGTGGTTTCCAAAATTCATCAATTAATTGATGAATTGATTTATAAATATCTTTATCAATATTTTTATGAATATCTGTATAAAAATTGTCAACATAAAATGTTATAAATAAACTGCTATTTTTCAATATCTCCCTTGCTTTTCTGACACAGTTTTCTGCTGTTTTTTCACTTTTTAAACCTAGCTTTGTTCCTAACTCTTCCCAAACCTTATCTATATAAATTTTTTCTTCCTTTTTAGTTTTAGTAGAATCAGGTGGCAGAATTGCAATCACTTTCTCCGTCTCGTAATATTCACCAAGTTTCTGTTGTACCAAGCAATTTACTAACCACCGTTGTCCTCTATTTTTTTCACCTTGAATGAGAAAAGCACCTATTTGATGGTGCTTATTCACCCAATTTGTAAATGGTTCAAACTGACTTATATAGTTGAGTTTTGACAAAGCTTTTTGTAAGTCCACTAATTGTGGATTGTTTTTTGTTTTATGCAGAGTAGAAGGTTTTGACGCAGGTGTTAGAATGGTTATTTTGTCATAGTCTTCATCATTAAGCACCATTGTTTCTATATTGAGTTTTAGATGATAGTTTTCTTGATATTTTTCAACTAAAATTCTATGTATAGGGTCAAATAATTTTTCCAAGCTAGACTTAGTTACCGCTTCTCTACAGGCCATAATTTTGCTAACCAATTCTCGGTTTACTGTTGTCTTAACCTCGATATCTATATAAGTGATATCTCCATGATCGCAACTAAATATCTTTTTTAAAGCATTGTTTAACTTTTCTAAACCTTTTTTATTTAATTTGCATTGCTTATTAGAAGATCGCTGCATACGCATTGGACTGAATTACTGGTGTGACGTAGTAAGTTCTCAAACCCTCAAAGGGCGAAGCATTCAGGTACAAAACACTGGTTTTTAGAGGGAATTTACAGCCCGAATGCTTCGCCCCTACACTTTTTTCCTAAGTTGCGGATGATCGTGCGGATCATCCGCACACACCCCTCTTTGTAGGTTTTACCTTATTAAACATGGAAGTCAAGCCTGACTTCTACGAACCTTGAAAACTGCATAGCACAAAGGCTTTACCTCAATTAAGAAAAGGCCGCTGCTGACGGTTCTCGAAGTGAGCAACATCACCAACGACTTGATTAACCTATGAAGATTTTACCTGATTCCAAGCCAAAAACTTCTTGCCTCAAGAGGATCTTCCAGGCGATCCTGTTCGCCACCTTGCTTTTCTGGGCAGAGCCCGCGACAGTCGATCGCCCCCAATCTGCGATCGCGTCTTGCGTACCCCAACAAACACCAACGGGCAAGACCTGCCGCCCCAACTAGAGACGATTTTCTCCCAGGCATCTCAGGTCAGAAACCGGGTTTCTTAGATATCTAGTTGAGAAACCAAAGATTTTTCATAGAAACCCGGTTTCTTTGCATAGTCCTATCGGGATGTCTCACACACAAATAACACACCTTGTAGGAATTAAGAACCATGAAAATTAAACCAGCACCTCGGATTGTAGTCACCGATCGCACCGTATTTGTGCAACCAAAATTAGACTATTTCCCGGAAATTTACGGAATTTTGAGCAACCCCAAAGTCATGCAATTTGTAACGACCGGGACTCGTTCAAAATCCGAAGCCAAAAAAGAAACAATCGACTGGATGAAACACTGGAAAAAACACGGCTTCGGCCCTTATCTTGTCCTAGACAAACGAGAAGCAAATCTAATTGGTTTTGCCAAATTATATCTCAGTTCCCGTTCACCCTGGGTTCAAATAGGCTATGCCATTGACGACCATCTATGGGGAATTGGAATTGGTAGTGAAATCGCAAAATCATTGCTCAAAATTGGCTTTGAGAACTTAGGAGAAGAGGCATTAGCCGGCTTTGCCCGCGTGGAAAACTTGGCTTCCCGCCGGGTATTGGAAAAAGTGGGATTTGAATTGCAAACGGAGAATTTCCGACAGGAAAATCGAGTCTATGCCCACTACACCCTAGATGCAGCCGACTACTTTCAAAGGCAAGGATTTCGCTAAGCTTCTTAGATGATTCTCAGGTGGGCAACGCCCACCTTTCCCACTAATTAATCCCACTAATTAATCCCAATAGGAACTAAAACAATGGATAGAAAATGCCCAGAAATTTATTGCCATTGGGTACGAGACTGCCAAGAATCAAATCATTACTATTGTCTGCGTTGTGGCAGGGAAAGATGGGTAAATCGTTCACATTCATCTGATGATTGGTGGTTTTGGATTTTATTATTTTTCCTAGCCGTAATTATCGCAGTCGCAATGGGATAAAATTATGAGATATAGCCTTTCTCTATCTTCTGAAGTACAATATCTCTACCCCCAACCCCCTTAGAAAGCAGGCTTTTCCGGTTCCTCCCCTTTGCAAGGGGGGGCTAGGGGGGGGTCATTTTTGTACGTCATATAATTGAGAAACGCTATAGCAATTTCTCGTAAAACTTCTCGATTAAATTTACCTTGAGCATTACGCGGCAAACTTTCCACACTGACCCAATATTTAGGTCGCTTAAATTTGCTCAATTTATCTTCAATAGCTGTTGTCAACTCTCCAGTATCAATCTCAGAATTTATAGGAACATAAATAGCAATTACAACTTGACCCCAATAAGTATCCGCCAAGCCAATTACGCAGACATCCCTCACTAAACCAGTGGCTTTAATTGCCGCTTCCACCTCAGCGGGAAACACATTTTCTCCCCCAGTTATAATTTTATCACTGCTACGCCCCGCAATGTGCAAATAACCCCGTTCGTCAAAATATCCAATATCATCTGGCTGGAAACTATCTCTATTTGCAAACATTTCAGGATAATAACCTAACGCCAAGGACTTAGCCTTAATCGTAATACTCCCGACTTGACAATTGCCTAATTTTTCCGAATCTTTACCGCTAATTGTTACCTGAGCATGAGGTAAAATCTGACCATAGCTGTTATTGCCAGCCAGGAAATCTTCTGGTTTCAGGGTTGCAATTTGGGAAGCGGTTTCTGTCATGCCGTAAGTCGGAGCTAATCGAATGCGATCGCGTCTAGCTTCTTCTAATAATGAATCCCAAGCTGGAGCCCCCCCTAAAAGGACAGTATGAAAACGAGATAACCAGTTAGCTATATCTGGATTTTGTCGCAATCTTTGCAGTTGAGTGGGCACTAAAGAAATGAAAAAATATTCAGGATCGATATCGCATTTATTGCCGCCAGATTCAATTGCTTTGAATGACGCGATCGCAAGTTTGCCGCTGGTAGTAAATGAACGCATAAACTGCATTAATCCGCTAACGTGATATAGCGGCAGTACGCAAAATGAATTAATTTGAGAAACTTGGAAATATTCTGTAAAACCTTGTATAGATGCCATCAATGTTTCCCAAGTATGGATAGCAAATCTAATTTTTCCCGACGATCCACCAGTGGGAATCATAATCAATGAGGAATTAGTAATTGGTAATTGATAATTGATAATTGGTAATTGGCAATTACTTTTTTCAAATTCAACTGTTTCTCCCCAAATTATATCGGGATTTACCAAATCAAATACTTGCTGCCATTCTTGTTTTACCCAGTTGGGATTGCACAGAAAAACATGACAACCAGCCGCACAACCTGCCAGAAAACTAGCGATAAATTGCACGGGTTCTCGCTCTGCAATTAAAATTTTAGGTGGCGTTTTACTGCTAGCTATTTGGGTTAAATTATTAAACTTTTGCTCGGCAATACGGGCAACTTCGCTGCTGTCAAAACCGATGAGCCAGTTATCAGGTAAGCGAGAGGCGCGATCTAAAATATCGAGAATTAAATGTTTTGCCATAGATGCTTTAACCAGGTTTCCTCATCATCCTCAAACCAGTGGTTTACTCCAAAACCTAATGCTCTATCATTAGAAGAAAGTTCAGCAGCTAAATTCAGTGCATATTGTTTGCCTATCTTGGTTTCAAATACTGATGAAAAAACAGTATCAATTTTATAGGTTTGACAAAATTGCCGCAATTCTAATGGGGAACCTGCTATGCAAGGTTTAATTACAAAGATTCCCCGCCAACCCTGCTGATAACATTCTTGCATCTGATTTAGGGTAGCAACGGATTCATCTAAGGCTATAGGAGTGGAGTAGCGATCGCGCAACTCTAATATTACCTCAAACTGATTTACAGGCAACGGTTGTTCGATAAATTCAATATTTAATTTAAACCGATCGTCAACTCTTATATTGTCGCAAACTTGCAACCATTTGCAGGCATTAGCGTAACTAAGACCACCATTAGCATCTAATCGTAAAAATGCTAAAGATTCCATCTGAAAAATAGCCTTAGTTAATTGCTCAAAAATTTTGAATTCCTCTTGAATTTCACCAACTCCTATTTTCCATTTAAAAGTGCGATATCCTTGATTCCAGAGTGTCTGCCATACCTGCAAAGCCGCTGCACCGGATGGCAATAAGCCGCTGTATTGATAATTTTTGATTTTATTTCCCCAAGGTGTAAAGACATTTTGCATTGATTTCTTAATATTTTCTCCAACTGACTCGAAACCAAATTGACAGGCTGGTAATTCCTTCGGAATCGAGAAGATTATCTCATCATTAAGCCTAGCTGGTAACTGGCAACAAAAATCTAGAGCTTGCTCAAAGCTTTCCGAACCCAACCAACTAATCGGGGCAATTTCACCTAAACTAAATTTACCAGTTTCATCGACTAAACGGATAATAATTCCTTGTCTAATACTCCAAAGGCCCTGACTGGTTTGTAAGGGGCGATTGAACTTGCGCTGATATATCCTAAAATCAAATTTGTATGACATAAACTTTCGCAGGTATGGTCAGAAACCGGGTTTATTCATAGATACTATATTTTACTAGAAGCTTTGCTAAGAAACCCGGTTTCTTTGCGTAAATCCTGTTTCTGGTGAACAATAAAATTGTTTCATAAGTGCCACCAATTCATTCATATTTTCCCAGTGAATATTATGACCTGTTTTTGGTATAATTTCCAATTTAGCTGTCGGGCATAAACTTGCCATTTGTGTATTAATATCTATAAATTTATCATCATATTCTCCCACTAGCAACAACAGAGGGATTTTATTTTTTTCAAGCTGCTGCCATAGAGACGGCTGATTGCCTGTTCCCAGGTTACGGAGCGATTTTGCTAACTCGATTGGATTATTATCTAGTTTGCCTTCTATTAATTGTTCAAAATCTGGGTAATCTTTTAAAGATTTGAATAGGGGTTGACTATACCAGTTTAATAAAAAGTCTTTGAAGTTGCTTGTTTCCAATTTATAGGCTAGTTGTAAATCAGCTTGCAAACGTTGTTCGCGCTCCGATTTATGCTTCAAGCCGGGAGATGCTGACTCCAATACCACTTTATCAAAGCGGGAGGGGAAATAAAGGCTCATATATAGTGCTAATCGTCCACCCATTGAATAGCCAAATAAAAAACATTTTTCAATCTTTAAATCATCTAGTAATGTTATCAAAGCTTCGGCAGTATTTGACATTGTATAGTAGTCTTCACCACCGATCGCTCTAGTTTTTCCATGTCCGGGAAGGTCAACTGCTAGACAATAGAAATTTTCTGACAATAAGGAAATTACTGCGTTAAAATCATGAGACTTGCCCATAAATCCGTGTAAAAATAAGATGGCTGGTTGGTTCTGGCTGCCAGTTAAAGAATAGTGAAATTGATAATTATTGATTTTTATTATCATTTTGAATTGAAATGCACGAATTAATAAATTGAGCTATCTACTCTGATAGCGAATCTCCGCACTGCTAACGGATATTACTGCTCGAAAACGGCATAGAAAATCCATGCCAAGAACACCATCTAAACGGAGAGGCGATGGTATATTATGGGCAACTATTTCAAAATTTTCTATTAGTTGCCCTACACAGTTGAACCAAGATACGCTAACAACAGGAGCGTAGATTCTTCCTTGACCTGTAAATATTTCTTGCCTGCGTAAAGGATTG
>DATGYA010000409.1:0-1545 GCA_035298405.1 Kamptonema sp.
GCTGGTTGCGACGACTATGATACTAAGCCGGTGGAGTTTCCTCGGCTGTTGGGGAAAATTGAGCTGCTGCTGAGCAAAGAGGCTGCCCAATGAAACCTGAAGAGGGGAATGTGCTAGTTGTGGATGATAATGAAGTTAACCGCGATTTGCTCGCTCGCCGCCTCCAACGGCAGGGTCATAGGGTGAGCGTAGCGGAAGACGGTATCCTGGCTCTGGAAATGATGCGATCGCATCCTTTTGACTTGGTGCTATTGGATATTATGATGCCGCAAATGAACGGCTATCAGGTGCTTGAAAACTTGAAGGCTGATGAGAAACTACGCTACATCCCAGTGATTATGATTTCGGCGGTGGATGATATTGATAGCATTGTGCGCTGCATTGAGTTGGGGGCGGAGGATTATCTTTCTAAGCCTTTTAATCCGGTGTTGTTGAAGGCTCGGATTAGTGCTTGTTTGGAGAAGAAACGGTTGCGAGACCAGGAACAGGCTTATTTGCAGAAATTGGCTGATGAACAGGAAAAATCAGAGCGATTATTGTTGAATATTTTGCCTTATGCGATCGCGCAGCGTTTAAAGCAGGGAGAAAGCACTATTGCTGATAGTTTCGCGGATGTGACTGTGATGTTTGCCGATTTGGTCGGGTTTACGAAGCTTTCGGCTCATTTGTCGCCTGCGGAATTGGTGGAATTGCTGAATGAGATTTTTTCGGCTTTTGACCAGTTGGCGGAACTCTACGGATTGGAGAAAATTAAGACTATTGGTGACGCTTATATGGTAGTGGGGGGTTTGCCCACTCCTCGGCCGGATCATGCGGAGGCGATCGCGGAAATGGCCCTAGATATGCAGGCGAAAATTGCTCAAATGCCCCCCAAGGCAGATCAAACCCTCAGCATCCGCATTGGTATTAACACTGGGCCGGTGGAAGCAGGAGTAATTGGCACTAAAAAGTTTACCTACGATCTTTGGGGTGATACAGTAAATACTGCAAACCGCATGGAATCTCACGGCATCCCTGGTGCAATTCAAGTGACTGTTGCTACCTATGAGCGCTTATCTGATAAGTATATCTTTGAGGAGCGCGGAGTTATTCCTGTGAAGGGAAAAGGCGATATGATGACTTATCTACTAACGGGTAGAAAAGGTTAACAGTTAACAGTTAACAGTTAACAGTTAACAGTTAACAGTTAACAGTGAAAATTAAAAAATTACAAAATGACACCAAATTCTGATCTTCTAACTTATTCTCAGTGGATGGGGATTCTCACAGCAGTCTTTGCTGTTATTACACTTCTGGGTTTTATTGTGAAATGGGGTTTCCGCTTCCGTTTGGTAGGAATTACAAGCTTTATGGGTGTGCTTACTGTTGGTATATTTGCCCTTAGTTTGGGACTGTACACCCGCGCAGAAATTCCAGGGGCGGTTCGCTACACTTTAGTTTACGACACTGGAGGAGCGCAAACGGTGATTGTTGTTCCACCAACAATAGCAGAATCTGAGCTAGAAGCTACTATGCGACAGGCAGCGGGGGATTTATATTCTTTTG
>DATGYA010000410.1:0-4101 GCA_035298405.1 Kamptonema sp.
GTCAGTATCTACAGGAAATCTCCAAGCACTACTTATAGTTTCATTTTTCTCAAGAGTAGTGGAAGTGTTTATGGTTCCATTTCCATCTAGGTCAAATCTGACTTGCAGCCGTCTTTCATCCCCAAAAGTATAAGTATCTGGTGGTGTCCCAGTCGGTGGAGAAGAGGGGTATGACAATGCTGGATCAATACGCTTATTATCTGTTGGAGTACCTGTCGGTCGCAGTGGATCTTCTTCTAACAAATATTGTATTTTCGCTTTAGCCCGATCTAGTGCCGGAGTTGCCGCCGCCAAAACCTGCTGATTTACTCTTACATTCCGAGCATTTTGTGCTCTATCAAACGATCGCAGCGTAATTGCCAAAGTCAGCAACACCACCACCAACATCACCATCGTGACTGTGGGCAACACAAACCCCGCTACAGGCAACTTGGCGCGTCGTCCCATTGCCATTAGCGATCGCAACATTGCTCTCATCAGCCGCTTTGCACCGGCCCTAGATACATTCGCAATCCGTCTCAACAGTGATACGATGACCTTGGCTAATTTGCGCTTAAACATAGAAGCTTTCCTGAACTAACGCAGAGATGGTCTTGCAGGTAGCTGCTGCTTGGCAGTAGAATCCTGTTTCTAGAGTTCCCACTTTTCCCGGTTTTGACATCACCCCGTTACAATTTGTAACAGAGGGTCAGACCCCCAGGAGCCACAACCCATTATCTCTCTTAGCTCTAAAGCTTTAGGGCATAAATTTTAACGAGTTGCTAGCGGAAACTATAAATCTAGTTTAATCCAATCCTATGAAGTCAGTAGCAGAATAGGAGTCTTTCGATCACTAACTGCCTGTGTTTGCGATCGCACTTCCACCCAAAGACAATATTAAAGACATCCCTAAAAAAATACTTATGAACCGACTAGCCAAACCCCCCGACTTTATCATCATCGGCGTTCAGAAGGGAGGCACCACCTCTCTTTACAACTATCTCATACAGCATCCCCAGATCGCAGCCGCCGCCCAGAAAGAAGTACATTTTTTTGACTTAAACTTCGAGAAAGGTATAGAGTGGTATTCTTCCCAATTTCCAGACATAGCAGAAAACAAACATCTGCTCGCAGGAGAAGCCAGCCCTTACTACATCTTTCACCCCCGCGTTCCACAACGAATTTACGATTTATTTCCCCAAGTAAAATTAATAGTATTACTGCGAAACCCAGTAGACAGAGCTATATCACATTATCATTATTATGTCAAGATTCAATATGAACATCTATCCCTAGAAGACGCGATCGCAGCCGAACCAAGCCGACTCCAAGGCGAAATAGAAAAACTCCTCGCCAGCGAAACTTATTACAGCTACAACCACCAACACCACACCTATTTATCGCGCGGCATCTACGCCGATCAACTACCAGCATGGATGACATTATTTCCCAAAGAACAAATTTTAATCCTCAAAAGTGAAGACCTATACGCAAAACCCGCCGCCACCTTCAACACAACATTAGAATTTTTAAATTTACCTCCTCACCAACTAGATAACTATGGCAAACACAACAGCGGCGAATATCCCCCCGTGAGCAAAGAAATTTATCAACAATTGGTAGAATATTTCCGGCCGCATAACCAAAGACTAACAGAATATCTTGGCAGAGATTTCGGATGGGAATAAATTAAGTTGTTGTATAATTATGTCAGTCTGTAGGGGCGGGTTAACCAACAATAATTATTGATAATGAACAATCTCATAAACCCGCCCCCACCCGACGGCAAATCATCATCTACCTCTTTCACAATACAAGGGGCGGGTTCGCCAAAATCTTTGACCCCCATCTAATCATTATAAAACCTGCCCCAACCCAATGCAAAAATTAACAATTAATTCAATTTAACGATCGGGCAATGATAGTTGTTTGGGATTATTCGTTGGGTGGGGGCGGGTTATTAAGATTATTCGTGAGTGGCAAATATTTTGGCGAACCCGCCCCTACCATATTTGGGGAATATGCAATTAAATTACCAATTCAACATGAAAATATTAAACATTTTTTTACTTATTAACTTTTCCTTTTTCTATCCAAGTTTACTAGCACAAAAATCCGCGATCGCACTCCCTCAACAGTCAGCCTGCCCCATAGCAACTTGGTACGAACTCCCATCGCCTCCTCTATCTCAAACAGAACTCAGCATACCCAGTTTGTGGTTGACAAAAGAACAATTTGGTGGTAAGCTTCTCGACCAATGGTTTGTTGAATCTGGTAATAATTGGGTAATCCTCATAGTTAACCGACAAATCTGGAGCCTATTAGATTATTTAGAGCGCTACCAATTTGTTAATCAATTCGGCACAGCCGCCAGAGATTACGGTTATAACATTCGCGTTTGTAACCCTCAAGGAGAAGCTTTAGCCATCTACTCCTGCAACTTCCCAGCCGATAAAACTAACCCCTCTACTCAATTGAACTGTAAACTTGAACTAGACTCTTTATCTAATACAGGATTGCGTGGTAAACCCAAAAGATTTTGACTAATTGGACATCAATAAATAAACCCTGTAGGGTGCGTCAGAGGAAGTTATAGATAAATATAGCGTTTCTCAATTATATAGGTACAAAAAAGACACACCCTAGCCCCCCCTTGCAAAGGGAAGGAACTGGAAAAGCCCCCTTTCTAAGGGGGTTGGGGGTAGAGTTATTGTACCTCACCAGACAGAGAAACGCTATAGAAAAAAATTCAAGCCTGAAGCACCCTACCTTCTGTACTAACAAGGAGCAATTAAAATGGCTTACAGTGAATTTACTTTAGAGAGAGTAAAAAAAGAGTTTAATCTCACAACTTTTGAAAAATCTAATATTTTTGCTGATGTCCCGGAATTGCCAGCAAGTGAATTGCTGACAGAAATTTTACAATATAACTTGCCGATCGCAATAGGAAGTAATAGTGAAAAAGCTCGTTCTGAACTCATAATCGCTCCCATTTTAGTTGACCTCAGAAGACAGTTTAATGATCAAGTGAGTTTATTCTCTGGCATAGATTTCACAGTTGACGACACTAAAGGTTTAAATGGAATTTGTGACTTTTTGATCGCTCAATCGCCCGAACTCCTAACGATTACCGCCCCTGTCATTACAATTGTTGAGGCAAAAAAAGAAAATCTCAATGCAGGCTTAGGACAGTGTATAGCCGAAATGGTAGCTGCGAGAATATTTAATGAGCGTTCCGGCAATGAAATTAAAATAATTTATGGGGTGGTAACAACCGGAACTAACTGGAGATTCCTTAAACTAGAAGAGGAAATAATTAAAATCGATCTAAGCGAATACTATCTTGCCAATGTAAATAAAATTTTGGGGATTTTAGCGAGTGGCATAGTTGTTACGTAGTTGGGCTTCAGCCCTCTTAAAAGGTGAATTAAGAGGGCTAAAGCCCAACTACGTACCTAATGCAATGTTAATCGCATTTCTTGCCACAACTTACGATACTGCTCAATAGTTACATCTGGAATAGGAAATAGAAATTCACTCTTAGAAATAATACTTGATTCTGGCAAAAGTAAGCGATTATCGCGAAGTTCTTCCGGCAAATCTTCCCGCTTCATACTCATAATCACAGGAGAACTGGCCTGAGTTAGCAGAGACATTTGAGCTGCAATCTGCGGCTGCAAACAAAAATCAATCCACTGTTGTGCTAACGAGAAATCTGATTTTAGATTAGATGTCGGTTGTACCCACAAATCCACCCACATTGCCGTTCCCGACTGGGGAATTACCGCTGCAATTTCGTTCTGATTTTGTAATAGTGGCAACACATCGGCAGACCAACCAACAGCAGCCCAAGTATCTCCTAAAATTAGAGGTTGTAGATAAGAATTAGAACTGTAAAGTTTAGTTTGCTGGTGTAGGCGGTTGAGTTCCGCTTTAAGATTAGGTATTTTATTCAGATCGCGAGTATTGTAGGATTTTCCAATTTTCTTTAAAGTTAAACCAATAACTTCTCTAGGATTGTCCAGTAGAGAAATGCGATCGCGCAATTCCTCCCGCCACAAATCATTCCAATCTGTAGGAGTCCAACCCAATGATTTAAACTTATCAACTCGATAAACTATT
>DATGYA010000411.1:0-3786 GCA_035298405.1 Kamptonema sp.
AATTGGTGATGAACCCTCTAGAATATTTAATTGGTTCTCTCTTGTCTCTTCGCTGCTAACAGTTGGGGTTCGCAGGCTGGCAGTGAGAGTAATTTTACCGTTTTTTGTGAACTTAGCCGCGTTACTTAGCAAGTTCAATAAAATTTGGCGAACTTTGGTAATATCAGCGTGCATTGTATCGAGATCGCTAGCTTTTTTTACCTCCAAGATATTACCATTTTTCTCTACTAACGGTCTAGCAGTTGCGGCAACTTCATCAATTAAATTCCCGACATCAAAAGTTTCTAAATAAAGATCCATGCGACCTGCTTCAATTTTGGAAATGTCGAGAATATCGCTGATTAGCGACAGTAAGTGTTTGCCAGAATTGCGAATTTTCTCTAGGTCAGGAGTGAGTTCTTCGTATCCTAAATCTTCTGTTTCCTCTTGCAGGATTTCGCTGTAGCCTATGATCGCATTTAACGGCGTTCGTAGTTCGTGACTCATGTTAGCGAGGAAGGCACTTTTCGCCATTGAAGCGGCTTCCGCTGCTTCCTTTGCTAACTGTAAAACTGACTCAAAGTGCTTGCGATCGCTAATATCCTCCACACTACCTTCGTAATACAGCAACTTGCCATCGCTATCCCGCACCGATCGCATATTCTCCGAAATCCAAATTAAACTGCCGTCAACACGGTAAACCTGAGACTCCAATCCCGATACTGTACCGCTTTCATCCGTTAAGCGGATCAATTCATCTCGGCGGTTGGGATCGGCGTAAAGTTGGGTTTTGATGTCAGTCACTCTCTCGCGCAATTCCTCTGGGGAAGAATAGCCGTAGATGCGGGCGAGGGCAGGATTTGCACTCAGAAAGCGCCCCTCCAGAGTCGTCTGAAACAACCCCTCGGCTGTATTTTCAAAGATGCTGCGATATTTTTCTTCAGCGATCCGGAGGGCGGTTTCAGCACGCAGGCGATCGCTAGCTTCAATTGCCAAAGATACTAAATCAGCAACAGAAGCGGTAAAATTTTGCTCTTCCTGCGTCCAATGACGGGTGCATTCCACCTGTTCTAAACAAATAACTCCCACTACCAAACCACCGATTCGGATCGGTGCGTCGAGGGTAGAAACTGTGTTTGTAGCTGCATAGTAAGATTCAGCAAAATCCTTAGTTCTACGATCGCAGAGAACATTATCTGCTGCGATTGTGCGGTCTTCTTCTAAAGCTTGGAAATAGGCAGGATTTTCGGCTGCTACTAATATAAATCCGGACTTATGTAGACCGCTATTTCTCTCAAATAAGTCAATACACTCAATGTGCGATCGCTCCTCTCCATAGAGCCATACACCAACTTTTTCTATCTCAAGAGTTTGGGCAACAACTTCATTGATTTCCTTGAGTGCAACAGTAAAATCGCCTCGATATAGCGCCTTATTTCTTGCTAGTTCTAGCAATGCGGAGTTTTGTCGGAGTAACCGTTTTTCTTTATCCTGCTGTGCTAGCTCTGCTTGTTTGCGATCGCTAATATCGCGAGCTACCCAAATCACCGATTCCTCAGAAAGTGGCGAAATACTACCAGCAAACCAAACTTCGCGATCGCCAATATTTAAACTGTACTCAACGTGAACAGTCTGCTGAGAATTTAGACTCTCTTGAATAGAACTAATAAAACTATTAGCAATTGGTTGGGGGAAAATTTCGCTAATCATCTTGCCAATCAAATCTTCGGGCGGTTTGTATATTAGTGCTAGATTTGTCGGCGCGACTTTTAAATAGCGACCATTTCTGTCGAAAACTAGGATTAATTCCTTCATCCCTGCAAACAGCGCCCGCAGTTCCGCTTCCGCAGACTGAAGTTTACCAGTGCGCTCTACAATTCGCTCTTCTAGATCCGAATTCACTTTTTCCAAAGCTGCAAAAGATGCTCGTAATTGTTTAGCCATCAAGTTAAAAGACTCAGCTAATATCCCCAGTTCTTCAGCGCTTTGTACTTCTACTTCTTGGTTTAATTCGCCATCTGCGATCGCCCTTGTCGCTTCACTCAACCGCCGAATGGGAGTAGTAATTCACCGGGAGGTAAAAATTGAAAGCGCGATCGCTACCACCAACGCAGCCAGACACAATAAAAAAGTAATACGAGTATTAGCATCGATCCCCTCCATAAAATCCGATTCCGGAATCACCACCACCATCAGCCAATCCAGACCTCTACCGTCAGAAAGAGGAGCTACCGTTAAGAATTGACGCTTAGAACCAACCTTAAAGTTGAGATGAGCAGGTCTCTGAATCCCGTCTAAATTACCGAAGTTTTGCTGCAAGGACTCCGCCGCCGAACGAATTAATAAATTATTACTGCTAGTTGCCAGTAGGCGTTTTTGTCCATTAACAGTTTTAATAAAAGGCAACTCTGCCGTCGAATTAGCAACAATTTCTCCATTGCGCTCGATAATAAAAGCTTGTCCCGATTTGCCAATTTTTAAACTTCTGAGAAAATCACTAATTTGCTCTAAAGTTAGATCGATTGCTAAGACACCTTGTAGTTCGCCAACCTTGCTGTAAATAGGAACTGCGGGCGTAATCCCCAATACCGGCAGCGCAGTAAATTGATAGATCGGAGACCAAATAGATTTGCGCGATCGCACCGCAGTTGTATACCAAGGCCGAGTCCGAGGTTCGTAACTATCTGTTTTGATCAACTCAATAGGATTTCCCTCATTGTCTAGGCGGTAAATATTCCTTAAAAAATTAGTAGACTCATCTCGAATATAAACAAGAGGTGGATCTTCTCTCTTAACCAACAGAAACTTACCTGACACACTAGCGTAATAGATTGTCGTCACGCGATCGCTGACATAAGTTTGATGCCAGAAATAGCGTTCTAAGTTGGGAAAATCTGCCGGGTCTAAATTTCCAGCCCGGATCGCCGCCGCATTCATTTCTAAGAACAAATGGGATACATCTGCAAAGCTTTGGAAATGCTCTTTAGTACGACCAGTAACTTCTAAACTCAAATTAGCAGCCAAATCATTAACAGCTTTCTGCCCATTACGAAACGACAGCCATCCCGTCAACCCCACCGCAGCCGAGATTTGCAACACTAGCGGCACTAAAAACACAAGGCGCAGCGGCACCTTGAGCGATCTAGATGAAACCCGACTGGTTAGAGATTTCAAGAACATCAGTTTACAGATACCTACCGGCTTCTATATCACATTATTGCTCAGCATCAGGCTCCCATGTCAAACAATTGAAATTTAAGCATTATAATCGCTTTAACACAACTTGAGTCTGCAAAAGGCATTGCGAACTCTAGCATTCCCATCAAAAAATTAAAACCTGAGCATGGGGCTTATTTACGGTATACGCAGGTACAGTGTTTAAACTGGATCGCCGTTGCCGTGAATTTGAGAGAGGTTCGGAGTTAATTGATTTTATTGAGTTGATTAAAATGAAACAAAACAACCAAAAACTTACTATTGCTAATAAAATCAAAAAATGGATTCAAACAACTAAAGAAATTGAAAATAGTCGATTTGCTATATCCATAACTCGGCTGACGAGTATCAAAAGTTTGTGCGCCGATAAAATTGCCGCCGAAAAGTTTGCGCTCTACATTGCTAAACAAGTACAAAAGCAGAGAAATCAGGCTACTCGTCCCGAAAACTTCAGCGATGAAGAATGGGAACAGCAAAAACAGGTAGTGGATGAGGCGATCGCGCAAATGGAAATTAATTTAGAAAATCCTACTGCTGAAACTCAGCAACCTCTCATTAGGTTACTAAAAATAATTGATAGCCTACAAGGGG
>DATGYA010000412.1:0-4974 GCA_035298405.1 Kamptonema sp.
ATATAGAGACAGAATGATAGAGCTTAAACTTGAGCCTACATCAGATACATCAGTAATTGAAAATCCAGAGTCTATAGAAGACGATATCGATTATATTCCATTTTAAAACAAGGCCAAATATCAATTATTAAATTAATCAATGAGCCAACTTCAAGTTACCCCAGAAGAGTACCTAACTCAAATAATTATGTCAGAAGATTCAGTTCTTTTAGTAGAAGGTTCTGATGATGAGATTTTTTTTACTTTACTCTATAATCGTTTAAAGGAATACTATTCAAAATCTTCTGTTGAAAAATTAAAAATTTTAAAGAAAGTCAGAATTGATACAGCCGAAGAGATCCAAGCTCCCTTGGGAAATAGAGAAAAGGTTGAATTAGTTTGCAAGCTAGCGTTGAGAGCAGATTATAAAGATGCTTGTCAAAAAATACTGGGTTTTGTTGATCGAGAATTTAGAGAATTTGATTATACTAAGCTTCTGCAAGATAAAGTTAATGGTCATAAAATAGATGGACGCTTAATCTGGGCAAATGGACATTCTATTGAAAATTATTTTTTTGATATATCGACATTTAAAGAAACGTTTAATACTTATCCTATAACTTCTTTTTATTTAGAGGCGTTTCATTTATTTGAATCAAAATTTACTGATATTCTTAAAATTGCTTGTTGTTTAAGCTTGGCAGCCCATTCTACAAATCTTTGTAAACTTGTAGGGGATACATTAGATTGGAAGTGTATAGAAATTAAATCTCAATCAATGCAACTAAACACTACAGAATGGGAAACTAGACTTAAAAAAAAGAACCTCGATCAAACCCGTATCGATACCATAATTAATGAATTCAATAAAAATTTGGATATAGTTTCTACTTCTCATATTGAAGTGGTACGTCTATTATCTCATGGGCATATAGGATTCAACCTAATGTTTGCTGTATATGGAAAATGCCTTTATACAGTATGTGTATACAATAGTATAGCTAATCCTGATAAAGAAGCTAACAAAATTAACGAGAATAAGCATATGCGATTTTCTTTATGTGCTAAAGCTTGGAATATCAATAACCAGCTTCAACTTGAGCTAAGTGATAGTGTTGATTTCCCTCTAAGGTGTTTTTATCTTTTAATAAAAGAACATCTGAACCTGTCTTCCTAGATGCACATTACTGGCTAAAACTTGGTGAGATTCTCAAATGTTAGAAAAAAATTGCAAATTTGTCTGATTTTTTGCTCCAGAGGTGTATGAATAATCAACGCACTCAGGAGTTTCACGATGTCTAATATTTTTACTGTCACTAATAATCTAGATAGCGGTTCCGGTTCGCTTAGAGCTGCGATCGCCGCCGCCGCTACTGGAGACACAATTGTATTTGCCCCTAGTCTAGCAAGTCAGACAATTACCTTAACTAGCGGCCAAATTAATATTAATAAAACCTTAATTATAGACGGTGCTGCTGCCCCTGGGATTGCGATTAGCGGCAATAATGCCAGCCGCGTCTTTGAACTGCCAGAAGGTTCCAGAAGCGCTCCCTATAACGTCACCCTGCGGAACTTAACTGTCACCAATGGTAAGGTATCAGCTTCAGGTGAAGATGGTGCAGGTGCAGGAATTAAAACCAATATGGGGAACAATTTAACAGTCGAGAACTGTAAATTTAATAATAACTCTGCTGCCTACGGCGGTGGGGCAATTTTTACAGGTTTCACTAGCAACTTAACTGTTATTAATAGTTCCTTTGATGCTAATGAAGGTTTCCTAAATAAGGAAGAGCGGGGAGGTGGCGCGATCGCAACTAAAACCGGAGCTTCTCATATTATTAAAGGCTCTACCTTTACTAATAATAAAGGCATCAACGGCGGGGCGATTAATAATCTCAACAGTCACATGACTATTGAAGATTGCACCTTCCTTAATAACGATACACTGAATGGAGGTTTTGGAGCAACTAACGGTTACGGCGGGGCAATTTATACCGATGGTGCTAGCGAATCGGCAATTGGTGAAACTAGCGGTTTGTTTGTGCTTCGCAACTCTAGGATTGAGGGAAGTAAAGCCAAAGGTCAAGGCGGCGGGGTTTGCTTGTTTGTAGCTGCTCGCGAGAACTTGGTGATTGAAAACACCACAATTATTAATAATGAAGCTCTACCACCTGTATCTGGAGGGCCTGGTATCGGGGGAGGTCTGCGGATTGGCGGTTCAGGTACTTATACTATTAGCAAATCTACGATTGCTAACAACTCAGCAACAGATTTTGCTGGCGGCTTTTGGGTGGGTGAAGGAGTCCAAGGTACTATTGTTAACTCGACTTTATCTGGCAATAAAGCGGTAAGTGCTGATGGGAAAGATGGTTATGGCGGGGCGATGATGGTTGCCTCTTCCAATCCGCAACAAATCATTAACTCGACGATTGCTAATAATTTTGCTGGTTTTATGGGTGGGGCCTTTTGGGGAAGTAATGATAAAGCTACTGTCCAAAATTCGATTTTTGCTAACAATAAAGCTGGTAATAGCAGCGAGATTAAGTGGCAGACGATCGCGCCATTAAATGATGGGGGAAATAATATCCAATTTCCGGCCGCCAAGGATATAAATATCACCACAGGCATTACTATTGCTGACCCGAAGTTAGGCCCATTACAAGACAACGGTGGTGGCATTTTCACCCACGCTTTGTTAACAGGAAGTCCCGCGATCGATGCAGGAGTAGGTGTCTCTGGCGTTACGGTTGATGCACGCGGCGCTACGCGCACAGATGGCAAAATAGATGTTGGTTCCTTTGAGTTTGGCGCGATCGCCACACCAACTCCCACACCAGTACCAGTACCAACTCCCACACCAGTACCAACTCCCACACCTACACCAGTACCAACTCCCACGCCAGTACCCGTACCAACTCCCACGCCAGTACCAGTACCAACTCCCACACCTACGCCTGTACCAGTACCAACTCCCACACCAGTACCGCTTCCCACGCCAGTACCAGTACCTCTGCCACTGCCAACGCCTACTCCTGTCCCAACGCCAGGGCCAACGCCTACTCCCACACCCACACCCACACCAACCCCAGCAGATATAAGTTGTCTTGGCGATCGCTTTCCAACTCCGAATCTAGCGATCGCCACCATCAACCCTAACGCTGTTGACACAAATCTCGACGGTACCGAGTCTGATGATTTTCTCAAAGCCGACTCTGCTAATAATTCTATCAATGGATTTGGCGGCAATGATACTTTAATTGGCATGGTCGGTAATGACAACTTATATGGAGGAAGCGGCAACAACTGGATATCAGCAAACGAAGGAGATGATTATATAGATGCTGGTAATGGGGATAATTTGGTGTTTGCAGGTAAAGATAATGATGCGATCGCAGCCGGAGATGGTAGCGATACACTCCTTGGCGACTTAGGCAACGATACCATCAGCAGCGGTAGCGGTAATGACGCAATTTCTGCCAATCAAGGAGATGATTTGATCGACGCTGGTAGTGGCAACGACCTCATTTTTGGAGGTAAAGATAATGACGCTATTTTAGGTGGAGATGGCGATGACAAACTAATCGGTGATTTAGGGGCAGATACTCTCATTGGTGGTCAAGGGAATGATAGCTTAAACGGCGGCGATGGTGCTGACTTTTTAGATGGCGGCGCTGGCGACAATATTATGCTCGGAGGTAGTGGCAATGACATTATTAAAGGAGGAAATGGCAATAATTTTCTCTTTGGTGAAAACGGCAATGACACCCTCTGTGGTGGCAGTGGCAGCGAGTTACTTTACGGTGGAAATGGTGCGGATACCCTTGCTGGTTGTGCTGGCAATGATACTCTCAAAGGTGACAGCGGTAATGATTTATTAATGGGTGGTATCGGTGATGATTTCCTAATTGGTGGTTCGGGGAATGATGCTTTAACTGGTTCAGCAGGACGCGATGTATTTGTGTTGACAGTTGGTGATGGAAACGATCGGATTATTGACTTTGAAAAAGGTCAAGATTTGCTCGGATTAAATGGAGATTTAACGTTTGGGCTGCTGAGTCTCACTGCTGACTCTGATGTTAGTGGCCCTACAACTTTAATTCGGATTGCTAGTAGTGGCGAACTTTTAGCAACTCTTCAAGGAATTTTACCCAGTGCGATCGCATCTGAGGACTTCACGCAGGCAAGAGGAATTTAGCTAGGTTCGGCTCTAGAATAGACTAGACTTCTTGCACCATTGTCAACACTGGCGGGCTTTTCGGGCAACTCCTCAAGAAAATTCGATTCTTAGGAACAGGTCGAAAAGCTTGTGATTGAATTGGTGCAAGATGTTAAAGCGCGATCGCACTCCTAGCACTGGCAGTGCCATCCGGCGGCTAAAATAATCGAAGCCATAAATTGTGTAAAGATTTGCTATAAGGTTAAGTAATTATGCAAATTGTCGAAATATACTTGAGTTACATATATTGAGAAAATTGGCTGTATCTATCAAAAGCTTTTGAGCTAAGGAGACAAAGTAACAATGAGAAAAAAGACATGGAATAAATTTGCAGGGGTCATCGCTGGAACTGCATTCAGTTGTTGTGTACTAGCAGCTATCGAATCTCCTAAAGCAGAAGCCGCTGTACTCACTTACAATTTCAACGTGGAGAGCTTTTCTGGGAGTGGGTCTTTTAGCTTTGATGACTCATCAATAACAGGGATAGACTATGAAGACGCTACAATTTTGAACGGTACATTTGATCTGCTGGGTCGTCAATACAGTTTGGCTGGAAAAATTGCTCGTTTATATGAAGGTAAGTTAGTAGGGATCAACGGATCTGTGGGATACGACTATCACAACGTATACTCAGATGAAGAGCTAGGATTGACTTTCACGGTTGATAGTCATGCAACTTGGAGTTTTGCTAATAATGGTATTTATTCTCTGATGTCCGGGTATCAAGAATCCTACTGTAATGGTCATCGTTGTGAGTCGTGGATTGTGGTACATGACTC
>DATGYA010000413.1:0-3779 GCA_035298405.1 Kamptonema sp.
AATTAATAATTTAACTTTTAATTTTGCCGCTGCATCTGCCATCATCCAAGCTAGTTGTCCGCCGCCGATGACACCAACCCGCTTAATTTCTTGAGATTGATTAGTAGTAACTTGATTGATTTTCATATCGATAAACCTACTGCATATACTCATTTTATGTTATAACGGTCAATATAAATTTTAAATTTATAATGCTGAAAATCAGCAGTTCAGGAACAAACCAGAGGTGACAACAAAGTGAAAGTTTTAGTAGTAGGAAACGGAGGCCGCGAACACGCGATCGCAACAAAACTGCTGCAATCGGGCAAAGTAGAGCAAGTATTCTGCGCCCCCGGTAACGGAGGTACAGCATCCCTGAAAAATTGCCAAAATCTCCCTTTTCAGGTTGATGACTTCGAGGGTATGGAGCGCTTCGCACTAGACAATAATATCTCCCTAGTCGTCGTCGGGCCCGAATTACCTTTATCCTTGGGTATCGCCGACTACTTTCAACAGCGACACATCCCCGTTTTCGGCCCCACCAAAATTGGCGCTCAAATTGAAGCGAGCAAATCTTGGGCCAAAGACTTAATGTTAGAAGCAGGCATCCCCACCGCCACAGCCGAGACATTTACCGATGCTGCCTCAGCTAAAGCTTACATTGAAGCCCAGGGAGCGCCCATAGTCGTCAAAGCTGATGGGCTCGCAGCGGGTAAAGGAGTAACAGTCGCCACAACCCTAGAAATGGCTCTCAGTGCGGTAGAAGCAATCTTTGGGGGTGAATTTGGCACTGATAATATTCGGGTTGTAGTCGAAGAATATTTAATCGGTCAAGAAGTCTCAATTTTAGCTCTCACCGATGGCTTGACAATTGTACCGCTGTTACCGGCCCAAGACCATAAAGCGATCGGCGATGGCGATACAGGCCCCAATACGGGAGGGATGGGAGCATATTCCCCTGCGCCAATTGTCACACCCGCGCTGATGCAGCGGATTCAAACAGAAATCTTACAACCAACCTTGGCAACTTTGCAAAAACGCGGCATTGACTACCGGGGCGTGCTGTATGCAGGGTTGATGATTTCGCCAGCAGGAGAACCCAAAGTCTTGGAATTTAACTGTCGCTTCGGAGATCCGGAAACTCAACCCATTCTATCTCTGCTGGAAACACCCCTCGAAGACATATTGCTAGCTTGTTGTCAACAGCGATTAGGGGATTTGCCACCACTGAGCTGGAAATCGGGAGCGGCTGTTTGCGTAGTGCTCGCCGCCGGCGGCTATCCAGGGGTTTATGAGAAAGGCAAAGTAATTACTGGAATTGAGCAAGCCGAAGCTTTAGGAGCGACAGTCTTTCATGCCGGGACTCAGCTTAAAGAGCAGCTCATCTCTGACGGGGGGCGGGTTTTAGGTGTAACTGCTGTGGGCGAAAGCTTTGAAGATGCGATCGCGAAAGCCTACGCAGCAGTTGATTGCATCCATTTTGAACAAGCCTACTGTCGCCGGGACATTGGCAAGCGAGCCCTGAAACATTAAAAATTAATAATTAATAATTAATAATGTAACAATGAAGTCGGGATTTGCGATCTCTTGCACCATTTTGAACAACAGGTAAGATGCCTGTTCCACAGAAATTAAGTTTTCCTGTGGGACTATGCAACTTGCCCGCCTGTAAAAAGCTGATTGACAATGGTACAAGCTGTGAAAATCCACTTTTTAATTTTGCATTTTTAATTTTTAATTGGTGAAATGTTGGCTTTCCTCAAAAACATCGGAGAAATAATTGCCCATTGGTGGTCGGAGTTTACCCTCCAGACACGGCTGATGGCGGGAGCCACACTGGTAGTCTCCTTGATTATGAGTGGTCTGACCTTTTGGGCAGTAAACACCATTCAGCAAGATGCTCGCCTCAACGATACCCGCTACGGTCGAGACCTCGGCTTGCTGCTAGCCGCCAATGTCGCCCCTTTAATTGCTAAAAACGACCGCACAGAAGTAGCTCGCTTTTCTCGGCAATTTTATAGCAGCACTTCTAGCATTCGCTATATGCTTTACGCCGACGAAGCCGGGGACATCTACCTTGGTCTACCCTTTTCCGAGTCAGAGGTTCAAAATTCCTTGAGGCTTCAGCGCCGAATTCAACTACCAGATACTTTTACCACAAATACCGAGGCGGGAAATTTCGTTCGCTCTCCTTTGGTAAAGCAACACTTAACCCCAGGCGGTGAAGTCACTGATGTATTTGTTCCCCTACTTCACGAGGAAAAATATTTGGGGGTACTCGCGATCGGTATTAATCCTAACCCGAATGCGGTCATTTCTTCTAATTTAACCAGGGATGTCACCTTAGCAGTATTTGTTACTATTTGGGTGATGGTAATTTTGGGGGCTGTGTTTAATGCTTTAACTATTACTCAGCCAATTAAGGAATTAGTTTTTGGGGTTAAAAACATTGCTTCTGGTAATTTTAAACAGCGGGTTGATTTGCCTTTGGGTGGAGAACTTGGCGAGCTGATTTGTAGCTTTAATGAGATGGCCGAGCGGCTGGAAAGTTACGAAGAGCAAAATATCGAAGAATTGACAGCGGAAAAAGCTAAATTGGAAACGCTGGTTTCTACTATTGCTGATGGTGCCGTACTGCTGGATGCTAATTTATTCATCATTTTAGTCAACCCGACAGCGCGACGGATTTTTGGGTGGGAATTCAAAAATGTAATTGGAGAAAATGTTTTAAATTATTTGCCTGCGGAAGTACAGCTAGAGGTGGCAAGACCATTATATCAAATTGCCAGAGGCGATCGCGAAGGAGGAGAATATCGCTGCTCTCTTACACAACCGATCAACCGCACTGTCAGGATTCTAGTCACCACTGTAACTCTACATAAAGAACCAGGTTTAGAACCACTTTGTAAGAGTTGTTTGCATGAAGAGAGAAATACTTGTAACGAGGCTCCCCGCCCTGATGCCTTTGAGTGTTCCTTATACTTGGAAAGCTCTAAATCCCACCTTCCAGAAGAGTATAGAGAAAACCTGAAAGGGATTGCAATGACGATACAGGATATAACTCGCGAGGTAGAACTAAACGAAGCTAAGAGCCAATTTATTAGCAATGTTTCTCATGAATTGAGAACGCCTTTGTTTAACATCAAATCTTTTATAGAAACTCTCCATGAGTACGGAGAAGACCTCAGCGAGGCAGAACGTCGGGAATTTCTCGAAACGGCAAACCATGAAACTGACCGCCTCACGCGCCTAGTTAACGATGTGTTAGATTTGTCGCGGTTAGAATCTTGCCGAATTTACCATTTTGATGCTGTTGATATTGCCCAGGCTGTAGAACAAACTTTGCGGACTTATCAATTGAATGCTAAGGATAAGGGCATTGAACTAATCCAAGAACTTGACCCCGATCTGCCTCCTGTTTTAGGTCATTATGATTTATTGTTACAAGTGTTTGCTAATCTTGTCGGCAATGCTTTAAAATTTACTAAATCTGGCGGTAGAATTGCAATTCGTGCTTCTCAGCTAGATGTTGAATTTAAGGGAAAATATGTAATCGCCACTGAGGAATCTTCGGGAGAAAACGATCATTTATCACAGGCTATACAGCCTTCTAAGTTAGTACGAATTGAAATTTCGGATACGGGAATTGGGATTGATTCAGAGGATCAAGAGGCAATTTTTGACCGCTTTTTCCGGGTAGAAAATCGGGTTCATACTTTAGAAGGAACTGGGCTGGGTCTTTCAATTGTGAGGAATATTATTGATAAGCATCATACTAAGGTGCATTTAGTTAGTGAAGT
>DATGYA010000414.1:0-1954 GCA_035298405.1 Kamptonema sp.
TTGCAACAACATCCGATCTTGGCACAATGACAAAATAGCTGGCGAGTCTAGATGCCTTTCCATGTGAAATTCTTTTTTGAAGATTTGAATTAATAACAGTAAAAAAGAGCCTGGCTCTAATTTTATAATGCAATTAAATAGGTTGATTAGAAATAATTTTTGCGGTGGGTTAGGCAAGATTTTTTCAAGAGTTATTTTAGCAATGGCGGCAATTTCTGCTTGATTTAAAAGCAGAGAATAGGGTATGCTAATATTTATATCTTCTTTATTTACTGCTGAGATTTTAGGTTTTTGTGGGTGGCAACCTGTCCACAGTAAACTGCGTTCCCATAGTTCTTTAGCAAGGTTAGTATCTTTGGCAATGTCGGGGAGTTTGATTTCTTTACCTTTGCGATCGCAAAATTTACCGCTGATATTCTCAAACATAGGATCGGTGGCAATGGCGATCGCGCCACGAGCACCATCAACAAGCGAAACACCTAAACCTAAACATCGACTCAATCGATGACCCAATGTAATGTTAGAACGAACAAACCCCGGATGCACGGCATTAACGCTCACCTTTGTATCGATCAAACGCCGCCCTAGTTCTGCCATTAATAATAATAAACACAGCTTAGAAACAGCATAAAGTTCAAGAAAATTCAAGGGTGTTCTCTTCACTAAAGCATCCCAATTAATCGCATTTGGGCGCAAAGCTAAGTCAGAAGCAACCATCACAATTCTACTGGGCGCTGAATTTTTGAGGTTTTCTAGCAATAGATATGTTAGCAAAAAATGGCCGAGGTAGTTAGTTCCCCAAATTAGCTCAAAACCCTCTTTTGTTGTCCCTGCATTGTTGAAAATTCCCGCATTATTGATTAATATATGGAGAGGAAGCTGCTTTGATAAAAATAGCTCGGCACAGTTCCGTACTGAATCGAGAGAAGATAAGTCTAATGGTAAAAATTCAACTTGTGGGTTTCCACTTTGACGACGAATGTATTCGATAGCGTGGGCGGCTTTTGTAGCAGAACGACAGGCAATAAAAACGCGATCGCCTAATTTTGCCATACCCACAGCAGTCATCAAACCTATTCCAGAGTTTCCACCCGTGACGATGCAAACCTTCTGATTCTTACCCTGATTCATTAGGAAAGTAATATTGTTTACTCTATCATAATCATAGCCAACTCACTCCTGAGAGTCAACCTGCTTAATTTCTTCCAATGTTAGGTCTAGCGACTATGAAATTTGCTCATTCCTAGCGCCTCCTCTTTCTAGATGCCCATACAACAAAACAGTCTCAAATTTAAAGTATAATCTTTTCAAAGAATGTCGTGCTAATCTCCAATCTGGAAAGTAACACATCACTTTTGTATAAAAATGTAGGGGCGGTGTCCCCGTGCCCGCCCCAAAATGTAGGGGTTCTCTAAAACCATCTCTAAAAGCAATGAAATTACGCTCTTGCTGGCTAATTTTTATCCTCGTCGCACTGTTCTTAACAAGCTGTGCACCGGATAAGTCATCTCAAGAAATTGCCGAAACAGTTAAAAATAGTCTCGTGCTGATTTCCTACCAAAATGAAGGCGGACACGGTACGGGCTTTATTGTGCCTGGGAAAACGGGAGTTTGCACGGTTCTCACGGCACGTCATGTTGTTGAAGGGCATAGTTTGAACCTGCAAACTAATGACCAAAAACTTCATAAAACTAACAGCATCCAAGCAAATCCTAATCTGGATTTAGCAGTGGTAACGTTTCAGTCAGCCAATAAAAATTGTCCTTATCCAAGTCTCGATTTTGGCGATTCTGAGAGCGTAAAAATAGCAGATCAAATCTACATTTCTGGATTTCCAGACAGGGCTGGTGGCGGCAAATTGGTGAGACAATTTGTGCGAGGTTCGGTATCGGGATTAGATGTGTTGGAACAGGGTTATGGGATTTCCTATGAAGCTTCAACTTATGGCGGTATG
>DATGYA010000415.1:0-11358 GCA_035298405.1 Kamptonema sp.
CTTTTCTTTGAATTGAGGCTCTAATTCAAACAAACTTAACTGAATTGGCCCATCTAAGTCTTTGCCTTTATTAAACTTGCTCAAAAGTCTCTTTTCTAATTGTTCTTGAGATTCCAAAGAACTATCTGAAAGAATATGAGCAATTTGCACGTTTAATTTTGTAAGTTCGCGACAAACTAAAATAGTCCTGTGGCAAGTACTTGGGTCTTTTTCTGCACACATCAAAGTTATTTTATAACTTTCTGCGCCTTTAATTAACCGTTGAATCCCCTCAGCAAAAAGTTGAGTTGCTGCAATTCTTTCATACAGCGCTTTGCCGTTAATATCATAACAGCTTAAATCTTCTGGTCTTGCACCTAACTCTTTTCCTAAGAAGACGTACTGAATGCCGGCAGTTGAAAGCGACGCTTTAATTTCTGATTTATTGAAGTGGGGTAAATAGCGACTGTAGGGATGCGATCGCACGTCCGCAACTGCCGTTATTTCCTGCTTTTGAAGCAAGGAAATAAACGCTTCAATGCTTAGATTGGAGTGACCGACTGTGAATACTTCCATTGCCATAAAATATCCTCTTAAACAGACGAATTTTTATGCGATCGCTTCCTTAACCGCTGAATCAAAAGTTGAATCGCTAACCCCATCAAACCCAGCGCCGCTAAAGCAAAAACACCTGTTCCCAAAGCAGCCATCCCTACTACTAAAGTTCGCACAGCAGAGGCAATTTTAATCACGGTGATATTGTCAGAATGAGTTGGCTTACTAGCAAACGTCTGTGCAATTGATGCGGTTAACAAATAAAGACCAGATGCGAACGCACCAGCGATTAAGGAACCAGTAATGCACCGCAAAATACTTGTCTCTTCCACGGGATTTGGCGGTTGAGAATTTGGAGTTGGATTAGTTAAATTAGTCATATTTTACTCAGATGCAATGCGAATGCCAGTATTAGTAAATTTTGCTATCCACAAATCTAAATCGGGAGATGCGATCGCGCTTTTTACCCATTCTTTAATCTGTTCTGCCTCGGTCAAAGACTCCGTTAAAGCAAACACCGTTGGCCCCGAACCGGACATCATCGTTCCTAAAACGCCTAGCGATTGAAATACCTGCCGCAATTCCAATACTTGGGGATAGACAGGTAAGGCTACTTTCTCTAGATCGTTATGCAGTAATTGCCCAATTTTTGCTGCATCTTTGTGTGCGATCGCAGCCACCATCGGTCCAGAATGTACTCGTTGCCGACGACATTCCACATCATCGGGCGCACAATAATAACTGCTAAATTGTTGCCGATAAGTTTGATAAGCCCAAGCCGTAGAAATCGATAAATTGCGATATTTTGCCAGCACGACATAGAGATTGTCTAAATCTGGCAATGGTGAAAGTTCTTCACCTCTACCTGTTGCTAAAGCAGTACCGCCAGCAATACAAAAAGGGATATCTGAACCCAATTGAGCACCCAATTCTTGCAATTCTGACTGCGTAAGTCCGAGTTCCCACATCAAATCCATCCCAACTAAAACAGCGGCCGCATCCGCCGACCCGCCTGCTAAACCAGCGGCTACAGGAATGTGTTTGTGAATCACAATTTCCACGCCGCCATAGCGAGCAAAAGCAGTGGGGAATTGCCTAGCTAGCAAGTCGGCGGCGCGGTAGCCGAGGTTATTTTTGTCAGCGGGGACTTGGGAATCGTCGCAGCGGACGCGGATGGTTTCTGTACCGATGGGCCGCAAGTCGATGCGATCGGCTAAATCTATACTTTGGAGTACCATCGCCAGTTCGTGATAGCCCCCGCTAGGCGAATCACCGATGATTTCTAAGTATAGATTGATTTTTGCTGGAGCAATCAGAGAATATGAGCGCATAAGTATGGATGATTTGGGACGTGATTCCCTCGTTCTGAGCTAATTTACATCAGTCTGCGACTATAATCAATCCCTCTTCATTACGTAACATAAAAGTATGCACAACTACACAAGCTACTAACCTGTTGTTAATTCCCCACCCAATTCTAACTCTAAGTTGTTACTTAAAGCCACCCATTCAGCTACACTTAAATCTTCAGCACGGCATTGAGGATTTATTCGTAATTTTTCTAGTAATTGAGCTAGCCTATCTAATTCAATTGTTCCTTTTAAATTATTGCGTAGCATCTTACGCTTGCTACCAAAGCCCAGTTTAATTAAACTTTCTAAATGTTCAGGGTTAACCGCTTGTGGTTCTACCATCCGGGGACGCAGCCGCACCACAGCAGAATCTACTTTTGGCGGCGGATAAAATGCTTTAGCTGGTACGTCGCAAACTAACTCACATTCTGCTAAATATTGCACTCGCACCGACAGAGCGCCAAAGGCCCTTGAACCAGGTTTAGCATACAGCCTTTCAGCAACTTCTTTCTGCACTAGCAGCACAATTAAATCAAAAGGTTTAGGTGCTGGAGATGAAATTTTACCTAGTAATTTTTCTAAGATCGGCCCAGTGATATTATAGGGAATATTGGCAACAACTTTGTTGGGATTTTGGAATTGAGGGAATGCGGCTAATTGCTCCTCTAAATCCATTAAAAGGATATCCCCTTGTACCAGTAAAAAATTGTCAACTTTACCCAATTGTTTTGCTAACTTTTCGCATAAGTCGCGGTCTATTTCGACAGCGACAACAGACTGGGACGCAGGTAATAAGCTCCGAGTCAAAATTCCTGTACCAGGACCAATTTCCAGTACGCGATCGTGCGCCAAATCAGCAGCTTTAACAATCTGATTTAAAGCTTTTTCGCTCTTGAGCCAATGTTGAGCAAATCGTTTTCGGGGTTGAGGTTCCCGCATCCTGAATTACCTAGCGCATTATAGGACTGTTGTAGTTATAAATTATATACCATCGGTTCGCTATCCGCGCACAATTATTTATTCCAGTTGAAGTTCATCTAGAATAATGGTAAACTATTTTCTAATTGTTCAAGGTAAACAATGCTGCAAACCACCAGCCAACTCACACTGCAAGAATTTTTCGCTCTCCCCCCCGTTGAGGGCGATATTACCTACGAACTTATTGATGGTCAGGCCGTCCCCAAAATGTCACCTAAATTTTCTCACTCCAAGCTCACCCGCACACTGCTCTATCTAATTGATTTGTGGTGTGATGGACGCGGCGAAGTCTTGCCAGAATGGGCTATTCAATTAACTAAAAAAGGTCGAGACTGGGTACCGACTCCTGACCTTTTATATATTTCTTATGAACGCTTACCCGCAGAGTGGAATCAAGATGAAGCCTGTCCAGTTCCACCAGAACTGGTGATAGAAATTATTTCACCTTGCCAAACTTTTGGACAAATGGCGGCTAAAGCAAGAGATTACTTAGATGCCAAGGTATTGCGGGTGTGGGTGGTAGATAGCAAAGCTAGAAGCATTACTGTTTTTTATCCAGATGCACCACCCCAGACTTATATGGGAGATATGCTGCTAACAGATTCACTGTTTGAAGGATTGGAATTTACCTCTGAGCAGATATTTCAAAAGGCAAAAATTCCACCAGATAATAACTAAAAAACTTTGTTTGAATAACAGGCAAGATGCCTATTTCACAATCAAATGTATTTGTGGAACAGGCATCTTGACTTATACTGAGCATACAAAGTTAGTAAAATTTGTATATTTTTGTTAAAAAAACATCCTTAACTGGAAAAATTTTGCCAATATTATACATGAGTTTACTAGCCTCTACAGGAGATTAACCTGTGAAATATGAAATTCGTTATAAACCATCCTTTGCAGCTATTTTCATCACCCTAAACCCAGGAGAAAGTATCACCGCCGAGGCGGGGACGATGACTAGCATGGATGGCAAACTATCTATGAAAACTGAATTTTCAGGAGGTTTATTCTCCGGCTTAGTCAAAAAGTTTTTTGGCGGCGAATCCCTCTTTGTCAATAAATTCATTAATGAAACGCAAGAATCGCTGCAATTAGTCTTAACCCAACCTAGTATTGGCGATATAGAAGCTATAGAATTAAAGAGCGATCGCGAAATTTATTTTCAATCTGGCGCTTATATTGCCCATACTAAAGGATTGAATATCGGTGTCGGCTGGGCAGGTTTTTCTAGTTGGTTCGCTGGCGAAGGATTGTTCAAGTTAAAAGTGAGTAGTAAAAGCAAAGGCCTAGTTTTCTTTGGTGCTTATGGCGGCATTACAAAGAAAAAAATTACAGGCGAATTTGTGGTGGATAGCGGTCATTTAGTAGCCTACGAACCAGGAATTAAAATGAGCGTTAGTTTGGCTGGAGGCTTGCTTGGTTCAGTCACGTCAGGAGAAGGATTTGTTAACAAGCTGTCGGGCAATGGGAATATCTATTTGCAGTCTCGCAGCATTGATGGTTTAGTTAGATTTTTAAGTCCAAAGTTCTTTTAATTTTGCAATAGAGGCAGCAATATATGGATATCCAAATTTTGCAGCAACCTGATAGTGCCATCGCCCGTATCACCTTTGATGCTCGCGAGGAATTAGTAGCAGAAGCAGGTGCTATGATTGCTATGAACGGCTACATTAATGTTAGTACTACCTTGCGCCAAGGTAAAGGCGGCGGTATTTTCGGCGGACTTAAACGTATGATTGCAGGAGAATCTTTATTCTTAAGCGTTTTTCGTTCTCCTACTGCTGGCTGCGAACTATTTTTAGCTCCTAAACTGCTCGGCGATCTCTGCCATTATCAAGTTTCTAATGTGGGATTGGTAGTGCAAGCAACTTCTTATCTAGCTAGCGGTTCTGATGTTGATATTGAGTTGGGATTTCAAGGGTTCAAATCTTTGTTTTCTGGAGAATCAGTTTTCTGGTTAGATATTAGTGGCAAAGGCGATTTACTCCTGAGTTCTTTTGGGGCAATTTATGAAATTGATGTTGATGGGGAATATGTAGTAGATACTGGCCATATTGTCGCCTTTGAAAAAACTTTGAACTTCGAGATTGGCAAACCAGGTTCTAGCTGGCTAGGTGCTTTTCTAGGCGGTGAAGGATTAGTTTGTCGCTTTAAAGGAAAAGGGCGATTATTTTGTCAAACTCATAATGCTGCGGCTTTTGGTCAATTAGTTGGGCCTCAGTTACCGCCTCGATAATAGAACTGTTAACTGTTAACTGGGAAGATTGGTAGAGAAACTTAGTAAGGTGATGGAGAAATAGCCATGAAAAATGAAATTGATTACACTATTGAGCATTCCCCCTCCTATGCTTCATTACGGTTAGACCTAAAGGCAAATGAAACTGTTTTTGTGGAATCTGGAGCCATGGCAGCAATGGACTCTTGCATCAAAATGAAATCCAAAGTGCAAGGGGGATTAATGAAAGGAATTGGTCGAATGTTAGGGGGTGAATCGCTATTTATTAGTGAGTTTACTGCCCAAGGAAAACCTGGACAATTATTTGTTTCGCCGGGAGTTCCCGGAGATATTCAGCATTATTATCTTAATGGTAATAGCTTAATGGTTCAATCTTCCGGGTTTGTTGCTTCTAGCCCCAACATCACGATTGACACAAAATTTCAAGGTGTTAAAGGCTTTTTTAGTGGCGAGTCGTTATTTTTAATTAAAGCTACTGGCAAAGGCGATTTTTGGTTCTCTTCCTACGGTGCAATTGTTGAAATTCCTATTGATGGTGATTATGTTGTAGATACGGGTTACATTGTCGCCTTTGAGGATACTCTCAACTATAATGTGGAAATGATGGGTGGCTTATCTTTTAAAAGTCTGAAAACTGGTATTTTAGGGGGTGAAGGATTGGTGTGTCGCTTCCAAGGTCAAGGTCGCCTGTGGGTGCAGTCTCGTAATCTGTTTCCTTTGCTCAATTTTTTAAACCCTTTCCGTCCAGTTAAAAGCAATAACTAAACCCATTTTATAGATTATGGCTGATGATGAATTTAGCTCTAGAAATCCTCCCACTAGCAATCGCCAGTTATTGATGGTGCTAACAATTTTTTTAGGATTGATTCTGGGTTGTTTTTGGTTGATAATATTTATAGCCGATAGCTTGGTGTGGATAATTCCTGTTAGTTTAGAGCAACAGCTCGGCAAATTAATGGCTCCTGCTTATGAGGAAATCGCTAAACCTTCCCCTGCTCAAGATACGCTGAATCAACTTTTAGATCGGCTGGAAACTAAGTTGACTAAAAAGCAGAGTACAGGGCGAAATTACCAAGTTTTTTACGTACCACAGCCGACGGTGAATGCTTTAGCAATACCGGGTGATATTATCATTATTTATTCGGGTTTAGTTGCTCAAGCAAAATCTGAAAATGAACTGATGATGGTACTCGGCCATGAACTCGGTCATTTTGCTCACCGCGATCATTTGCGAAGTTTGGGACGAAGTGTACTTGTGCAAGTTGTACTGGCTTATTTTTTTGGGGATTTAAACTCGCTACAATCGGCTATTTCTACGGTATCTACTGCTCAATTTTCTCAAAATCAAGAACGCGAAGCTGATGAATTTGGGTTGTCTCTTTTGCAAGCTACTTATAATCATGTGGGGGGAGCTACTGATTTTTTTGAGCGAATTGGTGAGCAACGGGGTGGTGAATTTATGGCTTTTTTAGCTACGCATCCAAATCCGCGCGATCGCGTTGCGGAATTAAAGCGTTTGATCGAGAAACGTCAGTATAAAATTGGGGAGAAATCTCCCCTACCGCCAACACTAAAAAACTAAAAAGTAGCCAGTGAAAGTTTACCAGAACTTTTTATCACATTTCAGCAAAATGTTGTTGTAGCAAATCGTGAATGAAGCGATATTTATCGCCACCTCTTTGTAGCAATAATCTTTCACTCGCATAATTCAAGAAACGCTGATAATTCCAGGGAGTATAACCGTAACGCCACAGCACTACTCGCAGCATAAAAATTTCAATTGCTGGAATTTTGAGAAATATCCCTGCAATTATTCCCGCAACTAATCCCACCAAAAATCCCCAAATTTCCCCTGCGATCGCGCCCACAACCAACCCCAAAATCAAGCCAAAAATTAGCCCAGTAATTAGCTGAATGCCCCTCTGATATACTTGCTGTTCTTTGTCAGTTTCTAACCAACTAGGCGACAAATTCCCCAGGGAAAATTCTGTCAAATCCTCTGCTTCCATTTTTTTTGCCAGCGATACTAACCAGTTCCGAAGTTGTTCTGGGCGCGGTTCCTTACCTTTAGAATACCAATGCTGATTAATTTCCCTCGTCATCTGGCGGCGAATATAAGCATTTAACAAATATTGGCGCTGCGCCTCAGCAGAAGGAAGACGTTTCCAAGACTCAATTAAAATTTCTTCATAACCTAATGTCAGCATTGTCAATAGCAGCGGCGTTTTAGCTAACTTTAACAATTCTGGTTCGCGCTCAATGCTATACCAAAGCTCGCGACTTCTAGCAGCTATTAAATACTCACGAATCTGAGTTTCTGTCAGTGGTTTTAACAAAATTGCCGCTCGCAGTCGAAATCTAGTTTCGCAGTTTTTGTAATCTTCAAAACTACTGCATACAACTAGATGCTTAGGTCTAGAATCGCCTTCTATAAACTGATTTATCGATTGAATAAAACTCTCTTGCCGCTTTTTTTCTACTCGATCTAATCCGTCTAGTAGTGGCAATAATTGCTGCTGATTTAGCCACTCTTGACTAATATTAATGGGGATGTTATACTTAAGATGAATTTGCTCTACTAGCCAATCTGCGATCGCGACAGAATCATCTTTCCTCTCAGCCAAATTCAGCAGCACGGGACAGGGCAAATTTGCATCATTTTCTGCTCGATTTACTAGCTTCCCAGCTAGTTCCAGCAAAGTTGTAGTTTTCCCCGCCCCAACTGCTCCCAGAATCACCAACTTACCATCCATACGGTCAAAAAGTTGAACAATTCCCGCCTTTTGTGGCACTGGAAAACTAGGGCGGCTGCCGATTTTCAGCTCAATGTCCCAGTTGCGTCGGAACTGCTGCTGCGGGTTGTCTCCGTGTAGATTAAGCAATACTGCTTTGTGCAAGGACTGCGATCGCCCCGCTTTAACTTCCTGCTTAACCTTGTCCAGTAACTTCTCGCGAGGAGCTTTTTCCATAAGAGGATTAAATCTTGACATTTTACTAATTTGATTCCACCTCTACGGCACGCAATATTTCAATGTTAAAATTTCAGTAAAAATCCTGAATAATCAGTCTATACTGTGTAATTTTTAAAACAAATCAAAGGCTTTTTAGCCTATTTTGTCACAAAAATTATTAGCATCGATCTAGAGGTAGGAATTATGTCACTCAAACCGACTCAACTGATCGTAGCAGGCTTTGCTGGGGCTGCCACAGCCTTTGGTGTCGCCTTTGCCACAATTCAGTCGCAATCCGCCGAAACCGGATCTGCGCGATCGCCCCAACCCTCTAACACCCCAACCTTATCATCCCCAGCACCAAATCCACCAGCCTCTCCTAGTCCAGTTGCGATCGCTCCCCCTGACAACCCAGAATCGCCAGCAGTGGATACCCCAACATCCCCCAAACCTCAGCCAGTAGTCGTCTCGCCGCCATCGACTCCCCAACCTCAGCCAGTAGTCGTCTCGCCGCCATCAACTCCCAAACCTCAGCCAGTAGTCGTCTCACCGCCAGAGTCTGGGTGTAAAATCAGTATGGCCCTAGTGGCAGATCCTAACCCGCCGCTAAATGTGCGCGATCGCCCCCAAGTGACTGACAACAATATTGTTGGTAAACTCAATAATAATACCTTTGTTTCTGTCAGCAATGAGCAAAATGGCTGGTTGCAAATTACCGATCCAGTAGCGGGTTGGATTTCCAAGAACCGCACAAAAAGTAGTTGTCCAAATGTCAAGCAGCGAATTAGTTTTGTTGCAGGAGGAACTGAGGCGATCGTCCAAGGTCAAATTATCGGCGGCGGCAGCCACTCTTACTTAATTAATGCTAGCAAAGGTCAGACCATGACTGTCACAAATCGCAAACAAGTTTTCCCCATAATCCTCACGCCAGATGCAAAAGTTTTGGCTGAAAAACCCAATGCAGAAGGTCAAACAACATGGACAGGAAAAGTCCCAGTTACTGGCGACTACATTTTAGAACTCGATTCAAATTTTAAGGGATTTGAGTACGAATTCTCAATCGAATTAAATTGATAGTCAAAAATTACATGATCGCTTCTGATTGCCTCTGGGATACTCCCCCCGCCCAATTGACATTATTGAGTAACGACATCCATATTTGGTGTGCAGCTCTTGACTTATCCCCTGAACAAATCAAGATGTACGAGCTGACACTATCGGCTGATGAAAAAATCAGGGCAGAGCGATTTCACTTCGAGCGACATAAATATTCTTTCATCGCTTCTCGCGGAATTTTAAGGGCAATTTTAAGCCGATATTTAAACATAAAACCGCATCAACTGCAATTTGAATATGGAACTCGCGGCAAACCGGAAATAGCCGAAAGTTGCAGCGAAAAAAAGCTAAAGTTTAACTTATCTCACTCTGACAAAATTGCTCTGTATGCCATTACTACTACCAGCGCAATTGGCATCGACATTGAAAAATATCGCCCTCTTGATGATGCAGAACAAATAGCCGAACGCTTTTTTACCGCTAGAGAATGCGCTTGGTTAAGCGAAATCCCTCCCTCAGAAAAGCAAGCGGCATTTTTTAGCTTATGGACTTGCAAAGAAGCTTACCTAAAAGCAATTGGAGAAGGATTAGCCTTCGGCTTAGATCGATGTGAAATTGGCATTAACTCAAACAATTGTCCTAAACTTCTCAGTATTCAAGGCGATTCCCAAGCAGCAAAACCTTGGTTTTTGCAGCAGTTAAACCCCGTTTTGGGATATGTAGGAGCGGTGGCTGTAAAAGCAGAAAATCCCCGTTTTACTTACTGGCAATGGCCACAGCTAACAGTTAATCGTTAACCACTAGCATTTGTCGCTGTAAGCTAAAAAATTATGTTACTAATTAACAATTAGTAATTCCTTCTAAGCATTCTTTAAATTTAGATACCAACGCAGAAACACGAGGCTCTAAAATCATGGAAAAATGATTGCCTGGAGTGTAGTAAATTTCTACTCCATCTGCTGCAAGATTTCCCCAGCCCATGTCAAATTCTTCATACCTCCTTGTCCACCTTTGCAGACTCTTAAACAAAATAATTTTTCCCGCATATTTTTTTGCTGCGTAATTTTTAACAGCAGTGGTATTAGCCTGTTCTACAAGTTGAATTGCTGTAGGAATAGCTATTTCCAGGGGTTTCTGGGTAGAGCAGTAAAACTTTTCCCTAATTCTTTCTCGTGCTAACTTTACTCTCTCTTGAATGTAGATCAGTTTGTCTTGAGGCGACAGTCGCCACAGATTCAAAACTTCTACACGCAACTTGTAATGCACAGGCGGAGTTCCCTTTTGTACCAATTCGGGAGAGTAGCTATCAAATAAAGCTAGCATTGCCACTTTTTGACCTGTTGCTTGAAGTTGCTGAGCCATCTCGAAAGCGATCGCGCCCCCTAAAGAGTGACCCGCTAATATGTAAGGCCCTTCTGGCTGGACAGTACGGATTTCTCGGATATAATTAGCCGCCATCTCCTCCATTACAGTCACGGGCGCTTGTTTGCCGTCAAGTCCCTGTGCTTGCAAGCCGTAGAAGGGTTGTTCTGAGCCAAGGTGACTAGCCAAATCTCGCAAGTAAAGAACATTGCCGCTCAAAGCGTGAACGCAAAATATCGGTAGTTTAGTTCCCCCTGTTTGAATTGGTACGAGCGATCGCCAAGATATTGCATCTGCTTCTTGGCTAATCATATCTGCTTGTTCCTCTACTGTTCCTGCTTGGAAGAGGGTAGCTAGAGAGAGATTTCGATTAAATTTTTCCGTGATTTGAGAGAAGATATTTACTGCTAGCAGCGAGTGACCTCCGAGATCGAAAAATTTATCTTTGATGCCGATCGGTTTGATGCCTAAAACTTCCTCCCAAATTTCTATAAGTTGCTGTTCCAATTGATTGCGAGGAGCAACATAATTAGATGTTGGCTGTGCATTTGCTTTGTCAGGTGCGGGCAAAGCCAGGCGATCGCGCTTACCGTTGGGCGTGAGTGGCAAAGCTTCCAATAGTACGAAAGCCGCAGGTATCATGTAGTCTGGCAGTTTAGCGGTGAGTGCGTCTCGGATCTGTGCGATCGCCACCGCACTATCTAACTCACCTTTAGGCAATTTGGGAACTACATAAGCTACCAATCGCTTGTCGCCGGGGACATCTTCTCTGGCGATAACCACTGTTTCTTTGACTCCTGGTTGCTGCGCGATCGCCGACTCTACCTCCCCTAACTCCACCCGCATTCCCCGGATCTTTACCTGAAAGTCAATTCGACCTAGC
>DATGYA010000416.1:0-1747 GCA_035298405.1 Kamptonema sp.
AGAAGGAATGTAGGAAGGGCCGCTAGATTTATCGCCAAAGGTGTTCTCTGTTTTGGTAATACGACGATAAAATGCACCAATTTGATGAGTGATTTTGCGGAATATTTCAGATAATGGGCCTTTCGCTTCCTGATTCAAGTCATTAATTATTGGATTGCTGTAAATCAGATTAGCTAAATTTTTGACGCGCTCAAATTCCGCTTCGTCTTTGACATTATCGCTGCCGCCAGAAATCAGCACTTCTATGGATTTTTTTAAATGTTCAGCCCGCCATTGCAAGACAGTTGCGATCAGTTCCTGAATTTCTGTAGCTAGCAAGCTTAAACTGAGGTAAATAAAAATTAAGCCGATGACAATATCTAAAATTACAGGTATGTTCATGGTAATTGCTAATTGCTAATTGTTAATTGTTAATTACTAATTGGGATTTATAGAAATTGAATAGACCTCGACAATAAACCCTGTGGGCAGGCATTCTGCCTATCATTGGTAAGGGGTAGAGTAATCTTAACAGTTTACTGTTAATGTTTCTACAGTTTTGGGAAGATATAGTGCAATATGTCAGTAGCTACTACTTCCGCGTACCGCAAATTTACTTATGTCTGGTCAAATCTTTCGTCGGGACACTAATAAGCTTAAAACTCGCATGAGTGACAATTGGATTGATGGGTTTTGGGCTGTGGGGTTGCTGGCGGCGGCTGTACTTATATTCGCGTTAAATCTCGGCAGTTTGCCTTTGCGAGATTGGGATGAAGGTATCGCGGGGCAAGTAGCTCGCGAGATGTGGCGCGGGGAGTGGAATTGGCTGTATCCGACGGTAGGGGGTACGCCATATCTAAATAAGCCGCCGCTGGTGCATTGGCTAATGGCGCTATGCTTTGGTGCGGTTGGGGTGACTGAATGGGCGGCAAGGTTGGCACCCGCGATGCTGACAGCAACTTCTGTGCCTCTGCTTTATGCGATTGGGCGGGAGTTATTTCCGCGACGGCTGAGCGCTATTTTTTCAGCTTTGGTGTGTCTGACGCTGCTGCCAGTGGTGCGTCATGGGCGTTTGGCGATGTTGGATGGGGCGGTAGTGTGTTTTTTGCTGATTATGGTGTTGTGTGTGCTGCGATCGCGCCGCAATTTACGCTATGCTTTGGGCGCTGGCATTGGTTTTGGTTTGATTTGCCTGACTAAGGGCGTTTTGTTGGGATTCTTGTTAGGCGCGATCGCGTTTTTCTTCCTGCTGTGGGATACCCCCAGACTTCTCACTTCTCGGTATCTCTGGACTGGTTTCGCGATCGGTTTTGCCCCAGTAATTACTTGGTATGCTGCTCAATTCTTGCACTACGGTCAAGAATTTCTTAATGCTAATTTGCTAGATCAATCACTGCGGCGAGTTTGGGAACCTGTAGGAAATCATAAAGGCCCGCCTTGGTATTATTTGTTAGAAATTTTAGAGTCGGCTTGGCCTTGGCAGTTATTTTGGCTGCTAGGGTTGCGGCAAGCTTTAGAAAATCGGAATTTTGCTTGGGGAAAGTTAGTGTTGGTGTGGACGGGAGTTTATTTAGTAACAATTTCAGTAATGAGCACTAAACTCCCTTGGTATGTTTTGCCGATTTATCCAGCTTTTGCTTTAGTAGTGGGTCACTATCTAGCTGAAGTTTGGGAAAGTCACTATCTGCCTCTTACCATCAGTTATGAGGGAAGCAAGGCAAATGAAAGATATTTCTCCCCCCCATCCTCCCTATCTCCCCCATCCTCC
>DATGYA010000417.1:0-3490 GCA_035298405.1 Kamptonema sp.
TATTGCTTCTAACACCAATAACTTAGCAAAGAAGGAAGACTTACTAGCACTGCAACGGCTGCAAGAAGAGTTTGCAGCCGAACTAGCAACCCTGCGGGGTCGAGTTGATGCCTTAGAAGCTCGCACCTCAGAGCTAGAGGCCAACCAGTTCTCTACAACTACTAAGCTTAGCGGTCATGTGGGTACATATATTGGAGATGCTTTTGGCAAAAATGCTGATCCTGAGAATAATTCTACATTCAGTTATCAATTCAACCTCAACTTTCTAACCAGTTTCACAGGAAAAGACAGCTTGGTTATTGCTTTGAAAGCAGCAAATAATCAACCATTTAACACTGCTACAGATTATCCTTCTGGTCGTTTGAGCGGTGCCACTAATGAAACTCGTTTGACATTTCCCACTAGGCTAACCGATGGACAAATTACCTTGAGCTTTTTACAATACAGTTTCCCGGTGGGGGACAAACTGAGAGTTTATCTAAATGCCTTTAGTAGCAACGGGATTCTCTCTGCCCCGATTACCACCTTGGGCAGTTCATCAAGGGGTTATGTATCGTTATACGGTAGAATTGTTGCCTTGTCTGCTCCAGTTAATTTGCAATCAGGGATTGGTGTGAAATGGGATATATTTCCCTGGCTGAGTCTTGATGTTAAGGCGGGAAGCGAATCCGGGGCACCTAACAACCCCGGTATTGGACTCTTCAATGGTGGCAATGCGATCTCACTTCGACCTGTGATTAATCTTGGTCGATTAAGGATGACGGCGTTTTACGTACACAGCTACTCTCCTGAGTTTGGAATTGCTACTTTAGTGGGCAGTAATGCTGCCAAAGTGATTGGCGCAGGCCCGGTGGTTGCTAACAGTTATACAGGTGCTATGTTTTATCGAGTGACACCAAATATTGAGGTGGGTGGCTCTGTTAGTTATGCTACTGCAAGAACCTTGGGCTCCGGCACGCGAGGAGATGCTAGGGTCTGGGACTATAACATTAATTTTACCTTTTATGACTTGGGTAAAAAGGGAAATGTAGGTGGCATTTTGCTTGGGATGCAACCTCGACTTGCTAGTACTAGCAATGGAAATTTGGCGGAGGCGATAGGTTTGCCTTCGGGACAGCGGAGCGATCGCAATGCTGGCCTTCACGTTGAAACCTTTTACGCACACAGGATCGGCGATCGCATTACTATTACTCCAGCTTTCATCTGGCTGACAGCTCCTAATCACGATCAACGCAACCCTGATGTGTTTATCGGAGTAATTAGAACTACCTTTGATTTCTAGGCAAATTGTTTGTGCTTTCAGATGCGCCCATCCTACTGCTGTTAAAATAAGTTTCAGAAAAATTTATTGCCAACAGTAAGCATCAGGGGGTGCATATTCGTGCGAATAAATCAACGTGAGTTCGATGGGCGCGATCGCCACGAAACAAAGGACTTTTGGGCTGGCATCACGGATGCACAGTTACACTCAAGTTCCCTATAAAATAATGAATAGATGTCAAATGGGTTCTATAAGCATTCTTCCTTCTTACTTCTTCCTTCTTCCTTCTTCCTTCTTCCTTCTACTTACAACTCCGAAACAGCAAGCAGCCGCAAAATTTTGTCAACATCGCCCAACTCTCCCACAATCCGCCGTATCGGGCGAGGCCAGACTTTAATTAAAGTAGGGGTAGCTGAAATCTGATCTGCTTCTGCTTGCTCTGGATGCTTGAAAACATCAATCACCTTTAAAGTATAGGGTAAACCCAGAGTTTGCTCTAAAAGTTGATGCAAAGTCTGGAGAGTGCGCTCAGTTACAGCGCTGTTACCAGAAACAAACAACCGCAATACATATCCTTGAGTTTCTGAGTGGGGAGATAACTCTGCATCTGCACGGAGTTTTCGCCCCAATCCCCCAATGTTTACCCGCTGCGCCAAAAAGCTGCCTTCAGAATCCTCAACCTCAGATTCACTCCTGGGAAGCTGTACAATTAACTCGTGATTTTCCCAAAGTTCGGGGAATTGATTGTAATAAGTTGCGCTCACCATCGGATTACACAATTCCTCAACTCGGACTTGCCAAACTAAATCTCCAGTTTCAAACAAAGCATTTAGGAGAGTTTGATGGCGTACAACTGGGGGATAAGCTTCCGCAAAAACTCGAACTTGTTGCGTATGAGGATCGAGCCAGCGATCGATAGTCGCCGTGTAGCAAGGTACAAGAAAATGAGGAGGTTCTGATAAACCCAGCATTTCCTGTAGAGCTGCACATAAATGTAAATGCCACCGACTTTTTTTGCTGGGGTCTATACAATAGATTAAATCTCCCCCTGGCGTAAAAAGTGCAATGCCTTTAAAAAGTTGCGGTAACGGTGGGCGGTCAGAATTCAAAGAACAACACCAAGGAAATTGTTAACGGTTAACAGTTAACAGTTAACCGTTAACTGTTAACATTTTTAATTGCGATTAAACTCGACCTCTGAGCATCTGAGCCATTTCATTAGGAGCAGGAGATTGCTCGATACAAATCTCTTCAGTAATTCGACCTTCTTGATAGAGTCCATATAGAGACTTGTTCATCGTTGTCATGCCCTCATAAGTATCCTTGATCATGATTTGGTTAATTTCCTCATTCTGCCCCTTCATAATGTATTCTTTAACCACGTCAGTATTGATCAGAATATCGTGGAAAGCAGCGCGTTTCCCGTCTGTGGTTTTGCACAGCAGTTGAGCAATAATCGCCACCAAAGACTCAGCCATTGAAACTCTCAAAGCTGGCTGCTCTTCAGAGCTGAACATATCCAAAATCCGGTTCAGGGTTTTGATCGCGCTGTTGGTGTGCAACGTTCCTGCTACTAAGTGACCAGTTTGGGCGGCTTTGAGAGCGATTTCCACCGTCTCTCTGTCCCGAATTTCTCCAACTAGCATCATGTCCGGGTCTTGTCGCAGAGCTCCTTTGAGAGCGTTAACAAACTTCAGAGTATGTCGTCCCACTTCCCGGTGCTTGATCAAAGATTTGCGACTGGTATGTACGAATTCTACCGGGTCTTCAATGGTGATGATGTGGTGGGATTTATTCTTGTTAATGTAGTCAATCATCGCGGCCATTGTGGTCGATTTTCCAGAACCCGTCGGCCCTGTCACCAAAATTAGACCTTTGTGATAACCGCATATTTTCCTAAATACCTCCGGTAGCCTTAATTGCTCCATTGTCAAAATTTCGGCTGGAATTAGACGCAATACCATTGCTGGGCCAGCTAAGGAGTCAAAGGCGCTAATCCGAATGCGGGTAAAGCCAAAGTCAAAAGCGCCGTCAAAGTCTAAATTTTTCTGGAAGTAAGCAATTTCCTCGTCGGTCATGCACTCCCGCAGCCAACTCATAAAAGTGTCTAAATCGGTTACTGGATAACCAGCATCGGTAATGTCACCGCGTTTGCGGAACCGAGGGAGTTCATTTACTCCTAAGTGAAGGTCAGAAATGCCTTCTTCTTTGGCTCGCATTACCATTTCC
>DATGYA010000418.1:0-5617 GCA_035298405.1 Kamptonema sp.
CTACTGAATTGACGACCACGATTACCGATCTAGATACAGCAGCGAAAATGAAGGCACTTTATGCGATCGCGATTGATGCAGATGCCATTGCCCGCGCGATCGCCTACGCCATTGAACAGCCCAGTGATGTTGATGTCAATGAAATCATCATCCGTCCAACCCGTCAAGAACTGTAGATTAAGGGGGCGATCGCCAAGCAAAAAACAGTCAATTGATGACGTAAACCAATAAATTCCGGCTAAAAACTAATGAGGGTCAAATTATGACAGAGATCGTGAGCCGCGAGATTCGGCTAGTCTCCCGCCCCAAGGGGATTCCCACGCCAGATAACTTTGCGATCGCGCAAACAGAACTAAAACCGCTTCAAGATGGGCAAGTCCTCGTTCGCAATCTCTATATCTCCGTCGATCCCTATATGCGCGGTCGCATGAACGAGAGCAAATCCTATGTTCCATCCTTCGAGTTAGGAAAAGCACTCGAAGGCGGTGCAGTCGGCGAGGTCATCGAGTCGCGTTCCCAAGAATTCAAGCCAGGTGATATTGTCACTTCCAACTATGGCTGGCGGGAATACTTCATAGCTACACCAAAACATTTACATCAGGTCAACCGCGACATTCAACCCTTATCGGTTTACCTTGGTGCCCTTGGCATGACGGGTATGACTGCTTGGGTGGGATTGAATTTGGTAGAAGTCAAAGCCGGCGATGTTATTTTTGTTTCGGGAGCCGCAGGCGCGGTGGGAAATGTCGCCGGACAACTGGCAAAATTGCGCGGATGCCATGTCATCGGGTCTGCTGGGTCAATGGAAAAAATCAAATTTCTGCGGGAAGAATGCGGATTTGATGTCGCCTTCAATTACAAGGCCGGCCCTATTCTGGAACAACTGAATCAGGCAGCACCGGACGGAATTGATGTCTATTTCGATAACGTCGGAGGCGAAACCCTGGAAGCGGCGCTTTCGGCGCTGCGCGTCCATGGTCGAATCGTCGCTTGTGGCAGCATCTCCGGGTATAACGATGAAAAACCTGAGCCTGGCCCTTCAAATCTATTTAATATGATTGGCAAACGGTTGACTATGAAAGGGCTAATTGTTAGCGATTGGCTCGATCGCCAGAGTGAATTTGAACAGGAAGTCGGCGGCTATTTCCAAGCTGGGAAATTGAAGAACCAGGAAACAGTGGTGGCAGGAATAGATCGAGCAGTGGATGCGTTCATCGGTCTTTTTGAAGGCAAAAATGTGGGTAAGATGGTGGTAAAATTAAATTAGGTTCCAGTAATTGAGCGATCGCTTGCTTCATTATTTGAGCAAGTTGAAACCCTAGATTGCTTAGATAGCAACTGCAAGGTGGTTAAAATATTCTAAATTACTGAAACCCGCTTATTTTCTTCTCTTCTTCCCTTCCGATCTTCTGCCCCTAGCCCTAGTTATACATTATTTGGTTTAACAAAGTATGGATCTCAAACTATCAGATCAAATTGCATTAGTTAGCGGTTCCAGCGCCGGAATTGGACTAGCGATCGCCACGACACTTGCCCAAGAAGGAGCAACTGTCATTGTCAATGGCAGAACAGAAGAGCGCGTAAACAATGCCCTTAAAAGCATTCAGCAAAGCGTCCCCAATGCCAAACTTCAGGGAATTACTGCTGATTTGGGAACCCAAGCTGGAGCTGAATTGTTGTTTCAACAAGTGCCAGAAGTCAACATTTTGGTCAACAACTTGGGAATTTATGGCGCTAAAGCATTTGAAGATATCTCCGATGAAGAGTGGATGAACTTTTTAGAAGTAAACGTGATGAGCGGTGTCAGGCTCTCGCGTCATTACTTACCTTTAATGATGAAAAAAGATTGGGGACGCATTATTTTCATCTCTAGTGAATCTGGCTTGAATATTCCCGTTGAAATGATTCACTATGGTGTTACCAAGACTGCACAAATAGCATTGGCTCGTGGTTTAGCTGAAACAACCGCAGGCAGTCAAGTCACAGTAAATACCGTATTGCCAGGGCCAACTCGTTCCGAAGGAGTGGAAACTTTCATCGAGGGACTTGCCAAAGAGCAAAATATTTCAACCGAACAAGTTGAGAAAGAATTTTTTACTAAGACTCGTCCATCTTCCCTGATTCAGCGATTTGCTACAACGTCTGAAGTTGCTGCATTAGTTGCATTTGTTGCTAGTCCTTTAGCCTCTGCAATTAATGGTGCCGCCTTGCGAGTCGAAGGTGGATTGTTGCGATCGATTGTTTAATAAATTCGCCTATTCAACCCAGATTGTGATGCGATCGCATCTTTGCAGCGTAAGTATCCCACTGTGACTTACACGCGGCTTGATTGTTCAGATGAACTCTCTCATCTGTCAGAAACAGCAAGACGATATCTTGAACACGCGATCGCACCCAAAACCAAAATCGCATCTGCGGTGCGATTGCAGATGTACGGCCAAATCAAATTAAAAGAATTGGATTCCATTCAAAAACGAGCGCTGAAGCAAGGATGGGTGCTATGTTTTTGACTGGGATTGTATGCGATAAATTGCTATAGCAGAAGGCAGAAGGAAGAAGGAAGAAGGAAGAAGGATGAGGTAATAATAGCAAGGGTTTCGGCAATCAAGATAGTCCTAACCGCCTTGGCGGTTGCTATAAGACTAGCAAATTAAATCTAACCCTGTTTTCATAAAAACTATTCCTTAAGAACGATACCCTCGCCAATGTTAAATGGTAGGCAGGAATAAAAAAGATTTACTTTCTTTAATATTTAGAGATAGAGGCAATTGCCTAAATAAATAATATAATTGATAATTAGTCAACTCATTCAAGCCCCAAGATAAATCGACTACCAAAACTAAAAACATGGAAAATACGTTATTTGATAAAGTGTTCCGGGACAGCGAAGGCAAAATTGTTCTCGCTCAGATGCCAAATCCACCACTCATTGTCTGGATTGTAGCTAGCTTATTAAAGCTGATTCTTACAACAGGTAAAATTAATCTAGGACTAGACCTCATAGCTTTTGGTTCCTTGTTTACTTGGGCTTGGGAAGAGTTATTTCAAGGCGTTAATTACTTTCGGAGAGCATTAGGTCTCCTTGTGCTTGTTGGTCTGATTGCATGGAAACTTCAATAAGTAGGTAAGCATCAATAAATCCGAGAAACCATGACCTTACCTCAAAAATCTACGCAAACTCTGACCAAAGGTAAACTTTCTCACCGATGGAGAGTTCGCTCTCGCCTGATGTTATCTGTCATATTCTCTTTAATATCATCATTTTTGCTGCCATCTTGGTTTAGTTTATCTACTCGGATTCTCTGTCTCTGGGATGCTGGGATGCTCTGTTTTTTAGCCTCAACTTGGGTGCTAATGGTGCAAGCAATACCAAAAACAATGCGCCGTAATGCTCAAAGTCAAGATGAAGGACGCTTAGTAATTTTAAGCTTAATTACTGCTGCTGCCTGTGCTAGTATATTAGCGATCGCTTTTATCTTGAGAGAAACAAAAGATAAGGATATCAGTATAGTTATTCCCCATATAATTTTGGCAGTGGTAACGATTATTGGGTCATGGTTACTCGTTCACACTATTTTTGCAATGCACTATGCTCACGAATATTATCAAGATCGTAAAACTCAGAGTGATTCTCAAGCTGGAGGACTAGATTTTCCTGAAGATATTGAGCCAGACTACTGGGATTTTTTATATTTCTCTTTTGTGATTGGCATGACCAGTCAAGTTTCAGATGTACAAATTACCTCGCGATCGCTAAGGCGCTTATCTTTACTCCATGGCATTCTATCTTTTTTCTTTAATACTGCAATTGTCGCGATGAGTATTAATATTATTGCTGGTTTAATTGAGTAACTATAGCGATCGCCAATACGAAATTATTCATGGAATAGAGAGGCAGAATTCCATCTTTAGATATATGGCAAACTCATGGCAACAAAGATATCTATTGGTTGTTGTGGGGATCTTTTTTCTTTAATCGCGCATCAGAATTAGCTCATACTTAGGATTAAGTAAAAATAATATTTTAGTGATAGGCATCACCCTTACTCCAGAGGAGTATCACCCTGCCCGGAAACTTTTATCACCAAATACCGGATAGAAATAAGTCATCCTTGTAGATAGTGGTATGTCTGGAAGAACTCAAGGAGGTGGTTCGGACTATGACCACAGGACTCAATCAAAAGTTGATAGTTAGCGTACCGGCATCTGGTGGACAAGCTCAAATAGAAAATCCGGCCGAAACCGCTCAGGAATTGCCCCCGACTGTTCAACCGACAGATCAGTTTGAAGCAGAAGGAAATGCACGTTTGAAGGCTATGGCTCGCGTGGCTATGGTTGGTTTGGCTTGGTCGCTGGCGGGACTGACTAAGCGTTCGTAAAAATAGCGATCGCGTTGATAGTATCTTTAGATAGAAAGATGCGCGATCGCTTCCCTCCCAAATTTTTTAATTTTGAATTTTTTGATTTCCGTCTATTCCCACAGCCTCAGAAATGGAACTCAAGCTTCGTTCTTCCAACTTTTGCAACAATCCCTCTAAAATCCGCCGCACCATCCAAGGCCCCTCGTACACCCAACCAGTGTAAACTTGAATTAAACTCGCCCCGGCTGCAATTTTTTCCCATGCGTCGTCAGGGGTGAAAATGCCGCCAACGCCAATAATGGGCAATTGACCTTGAGTTTGCTGCCAAATAAATCTTATTACTTCTGTAGAACGCTGTCGTAGAGGAGCACCGCTAATTCCTCCCGCTTCTTCAGCTATAGGTTTACCAGTTTGCGGCAATATTTGAGTTTGAAGTTGGTCGCGGCGGATCGTGGTGTTAGTTGCAATAATGCCTGCTAGTTGGTATGTTTTAGCTAAGTCGATAACAGACGCGATCGCCTCCCATTCCAAATCCGGCGCAATCTTTACTAAAATTGGCTTAAAATTCTGATTCTCCTGTTGCAAAACATCCAAAATACTGCATAGTTGAGAGGCATCTTGAAGCGATCGCAACCCCGGCGTATTCGGCGATGATACATTCACCACAAAATAATCTCCGCAATCCTTAAGCAACTTAAAACTTCCCAAATAATCTGTCTTGGCTGACTCTAGAGGTGTTATTTTAGATTTACCGAGATTAATACCCAAGGGGAAGGCGCGATCGAGATGGTTTAATGCTTCTAAACGAAGTGCGATCGCGGCTGCACCTTCATTATTAAATCCCATCCGATTCAACGCTGCACTATCCGCCGCTAAGCGAAACAATCGAGGACGGGGATTTCCCGGCTGTGCTTGCAAAGTCACAGTACCCATTTCTGCAAACCCAAAACCCAAGCTTCCCCAAATGCCAGCCGCAACCCCATTTTTATCAAAACCCGCCGCCAAACCGACAGGATTTTTAAACCTCAGCCCCCACAACCTTTGTTCTAGGCGACTATCCTTCACGCCCAAAAATTCTTCTAATTGAACTAGAAGCCGATGCCCTGGCCCACTAGAATTAGACTGCCCCACAAAGTTAAGAACTGCCAGAAGGCGGTCATGCAGCCACTCTGGATCGGCTTTCAATCCAGAAAATAAAAGAGGACGTACAGCAAGTCTATAAATATCCAAAAATCTATCCTAAAGCAATTAAATTA
>DATGYA010000419.1:0-7223 GCA_035298405.1 Kamptonema sp.
CAACCAAAATGATGCCGACCCCTCACCCAATTACGAGCGGACAGTTATTCGTAAATACTTATTGCCGGAGAATATTAGAGCTTCCATTCCCACAAATTTTCCTGTGAAAGTGCCTTTGACGGGAGTGGTAACGGACGTAAATGTTCAACTGGATATCCAACACCCCAAAGTCTCTGACTTGGAGGGGTATTTGGTCAGTCCCGAAGAACTCATGTTTGACCCCCTCATTTTCTTGTCCTCATCCCGCAATCGATCGCCCAGACCAGGCGATCCGCCTTCTGAAACACCAGAAGCTGAATTGTTCCGAAATCTCCAAAATGGCGATAGTAACTTCACTGGTACAACTTTTGACGATGAAGCAATAACACCGATCGCCTCCGCCTTTGCACCCTTTACTGGCAGATTCCAACCACAGGGGAGTCTAGCTGACGTTGATAACCAGTGGGCACCAGGTTCTTGGCAGTTAAGAATTAACGATGAAGCGTGGCCCAACTTTGGCACTCTCAATCGAATTGGCTTGGAATTCAAAACCTACAACCCTCACGGAACATCAGTGGCAGGGGTTGCAGTCGCTAACGGTTCCAATGGCTATCAAGGCAGCGGGGTTGCGCCGAAAGCTTCCTTTGCTGGACTGCGGCTAGTAGCTGACCAATTTACAGATTTAGACCTAGCGAATGTGTTTTATGACCCGTCTAGTAAAAATCGCAATCAGTCGATCGATATCTACAACAATAGTTGGAAAGATGAAGATCGGCTGAGCTACTTTGGCGAAGGTGTGGACGCAATGGAGGATGGAGTCAAGAAGGGGCGCGGCGGACTTGGCAACATCTATATATTTGGTGGGGGCAACGATGCCTTAGATGGTGGAAATGTTAACTATAACGGGTTGGCGAATTCTCGCTATGCCATCGCTGTAGGAGCGATCGACAATCGGGGCTACAAATCAATTTACAGCGAGCCGGGAGCCTCTTTGCTGGTATCTGCGTATTCAAGTGGCAACGGAGTTGGCATTACAACCGCAGATATCGAAGGCGCTAGGGGATACGATAAGGGAGATTATACTACTGGCTTTGGTGGAACTTCAGCGGCCGCACCTTTCGTGTCTGGGGTTGTGGCTTTGATGTTAGAAAAAAATCCCTCTTTGAGTTGGCGGGACGTGCAGCACATTTTAGTGGAAACTGCTCAGCAAAATGACATTTACGATGGAGATTGGCATAAGAATGGAGCGGGATACTTAGTTAACCATAAATACGGATTTGGTGCTATCAATCCCTTAGAAGCTGTAAAAAAAGCTGCCGATTGGACTCCTGTCGATCGGGAAGAGCGTGTTACTGCTAATTATGAGTTGAAAAATGTTAATGAACCCATCCCTAATGGCGGTGAAGAAACAAAGTTATCTTCAACAATAATGATTGATGAAGATATTAATGTTGAGAAGGTTGAGGTGGGGTTTGATATTCAACACAAAGACTGGAATAAGTTAACCGTTAGACTGAAATCGCCAGATGGCACAGAGTCGTATTTATTACATCCACTACCAGAATCGATAAATACTAACAATAACTCTCAAAGCGCTCCTCAATCTAGCACACCTTGGTTATTTACTTCTAACCGCGATTGGGGTGAATCTTCTAAGGGCGAATGGACATTAGAAGTTTTTGATGACAATGGAAATCAAGTTCAGGGATACTGGCATAGTTGGAAACTAAATATTTACGGAACTAAGCCAACTTTATCTGTCCAGGCAACAGATGCCAATGCTTCAGAGAATGGCGATCCAGGTGCAGTGACTATTACTCGAAATGGCAATACAAAATATGATTTGAAGGTCAATTACTCGACGGGAGGAACAGCGAGTGAGGGGGGGGATTATCAGGGATTAAGTGGTAATGTCACGATTCCTGCTGGCCAGTCAAGTGTGGAAATTCCTATTAGGATTCTTGATGATAATTCAGTGGAAGGAGAGGAGACGGCAAGGGTGACATTATCATCAGGTCAAGATTATACTATTGGTAAAGATGCCAGTGCAACAGTGGCGATCGCAGACAATGACGAGCTACCGAATGTTGTTACCAATACGAAAGATAGCGGTTCTGGCAGTCTACGAGCTGTTTTGAATTGGGCTAATAGCAATCCTGGTAAAGATACAGTTATCTTCAAGATTCCTACTACCGATCCGGGCTATAATAGTAGCACTAATAATTTTACCATTCAACCTTTATCAGCACTGCCACAGATTACCGATTCAGTAATTATTGATGGAACGACTCAGCCTGGATTTTCTGAGCGTCCAGTAATTGAATTAGATGGCAGTAATGCTGCGATCGCAAGTGGTTTAACAATCACCGCTGGAAATAGCACCGTGCGGGGAATGGCAATTAATCGCTTTTCTCTCAATGGAATTTCGTTACAGGCAAACGGTGGTAACTTTATCGAAGGTAATTATATTGGCACTGATGTTACTGGCACTAAAGATTTGGGCAACTCTGAGACAGGTTTAGGGATTGTCAATAGCTCTAATAATACGATTGGCGGAACAGTAGCTCAATCACGGAATCTTATTTCCGGTAACGAGAGATATGGGATTGAGATAGGAGGATTCTCGCCTACAAATAATATAATAATAGGCAATTATATCGGCACTGATGTTACTGGCACTAAAGACCTGGATAGTTCTACGAATGGTATTGGCGTAGGTATCCGTAGTGGCTTTAATAATATTGTTGGTGGGACAAATACAGTCTCACGTAATATAATTTCAGGTAATAATGTAGGTGTTCATATCGACAATAAAGCAACAAACAATTTAGTGCAAGGTAACTACATCGGCACTGATATCACTGGTACTCAACCCATAGGCAATCTATATGGCGTAGGCATTAGTGGGGTAAGTGGTATTAGCGAAGTATCTAATAACACAATTGGTGGAGCAACAGATGGAGCACGTAACATTATTTCAGGCAACAATAGTATGAGCATAATTGTTGGCCCTGCTGCTACAGGTACCAAGGTACAAGGGAACTATATTGGAACTGATGTTACGGGAACTAAAAACTTAGGCAATGGTGGCTATGGTGTGATTATTTATGGGAGAGCGGATAACCTCATCGGGGGGACTGGAGCTAAAGAAGGTAATACTATTGCTTTCAACTATGGTGGAATACAGATGGTCGGAGGCGGTAGTGATGGCAGTAATATTTTGTCTAACTCTATTTTTTCCAATACTAAGTTAGGAATAGATATCGGTGGTGGTGACTTTGTAACGCCTAATGATCTTGGAGATACTGATACCTATCAGAATTTTCCAGAGTTAACTTCAGCTATCTCTAGCAGTGGAAATACCATTGTTAAAGGGAAGATAAACAGCACTCCCAATACTAATTTAAGAGTAGAGTTGTTCTCTAACACCGTGTTAGATGACTCTGGTGGTTTTGGCGGTGGTGTTTTTGGTGGCGGTGGCTATGGTGAGGGTGAGAAGTTCGTTGGCTTCCAAAATGTAACAACTGATAGCAGTGGCAATGCTACATTTGCTGTCAATTTACCGTTAGCTGTTCCTGTTGGTCAATTTGTTACTGCTACTGCTACTGACCCGAATAATAATACTTCGGAGTTTTCTCAGGGGATTGTAATTGAGGCACAGCCAACAGAACCTTTTACTGATATAGGTGTATCCCTAACAAACCTTGGCGGAAAATCAGTAAAATGGGGAGATTACGACAGCGATGGAAATTTGGATATTCTACTAACTGGTCATGCCGATCCCACTAATCAATTTAATAATACAGCCAAAGTTTACCGGAATCTAGGAAATGGAAATTTTGTTGATATCAATGCAGCCTTAACTGGTGTTACATACGGTGACTCTGCCTGGGGAGATTATGACAATGATGGTGATTTGGATATTCTCCTTACGGGTACGGGGGCTTCTGGGGTTTCTATTACTAAGATTTATCGGAATGACCTTGGCAGTTTCACGGATATCAATGCTTCGTTACCATCTTTATGGGCTAGCTCAGCTAAGTGGGGCGATTATGATAATGATGGCGACTTAGATATTTTGCTAATAGGTTACGTTAGCCCAACGGGTATCTCAAAAATATACCGAAATGATGGTGGTAGCTTCATCGATATTAATGCGCCTCTGGTGGGTACCAGTCTTGGTGCTGCTAATTGGGGTGATTATGACAAAGATGGAGACTTAGATATTTTGCTATCAGGGTATGATGGAGCTAATTATGTTTCTAAGGTTTATCAAAATCAAAATGGCAATTTTGTTGACATCGCTGCACCTTTAACTAACATTTACGGTGAATCTGCTTGGGGTGATTATGATAATGATGGCGATTTGGATATTTTATTATCAGGGAGAACTTCTAACCAATGGCCAAATGTTGCTCAAAAAACTTTTGTCTACCGCAATGATAATGGAAGTTTCACTGATATTGGTTTATCTCTACCAAGTTTTGATGGATTTGGTGGCTGGGGTGATTATGATAATGATGGCGATTTGGATATCTTGCTAACAGGGTCTTACGGTGCAGCAGGCCCTGCTTCAGTCTATCGTAATGATTCAGGAGGAAGTTTCACTTACGTTACAGATTTTTCACCAAATATTGGCAGTCAATCAGCTACGTGGGGTGACTATGACAGAGATGGGGATCTAGATGTTTTATTTACAAGCATCTCGACTGCCTCATCACCTACTGCGTCCAAAATTTATCGAAACAATGTTACTAAGGCCAACACATTACCTACAACACCGACAGGTATTAATGCCTCAGTTAATAACAATTATGTTACTTTAAGCTGGAACCCTGCCACTGATGCTGAAACACCGCAAAAAGCTTTGACATATAACCTGCGGGTAGGAACAACTCCCGGAGGTTCAGAGATTATGTCTCCGATGGCTAATAGCAATGGAACGCGCAAAGTAGTTCAAATGGGCAATGTCAATCAAAACACAAATTGGACGCTTAAAAACCTAAAACCGGGTACTTATTACTGGAGTACACAAGCAATTGATACTGCTTTTGAAGCTTCGACATTTGCTCCTGAAGGAACTTTTACAGTTTTAGGTACAGGTGCAATTGGAGTGGTTGGTATTTCAGCTATCTAGTAGGTTGGAGTCCATCTCTTTCCTCATTAGAGTAGGGAAACGGCATTGCCCATTAGTGTCAACTTAACGCCAAACCGTTAGTCCGGCAGGGGAGAATGATTGTTAAAATCAAATTGAGCGCGGGCTGAAAACTTACCTTCCTTTATTTTTGAGTATCTGCGGCCATTCCTTCGATAAACCCTTTTACCTCCTCCATCCCCATGAGTCATCAAACAAAAGCAAAAATATTCTGTATTCTATTTTACATCTGTGGCTTTCCATCTCTAGCAGCCGCCCAAATTGTCCCCGATGCGACTCTACCGAATAATTCCACTGTCAACCCTAATGGCAATACCTTCACTATTGAAGGCGGCACAGAAAAAGGGACAAACCTTTTTCACAGCTTTCGCGAATTTTCTGTCCCCATCGGTGGCACTGCATTTTTCAATAACGCCGCTACAATTCAAAATATTTTTACTCGCGTCACAGGCGGATCAATTTCTAATATTGACGGCTTAATTCAAGCTAACGGCGGCGCTAACCTATTTCTCCTTAATCCTAACGGGATTATTTTTGGCCCAAATGCCAGCCTAAATATTGGTGGCTCCTTTTTAGCCACAACAGCTAATAGAATTAACTTTGCTGATGGCTCCTCATTCAGTGCTATTAATCCCCAAACCACCCCTCTGCTAACAATCAGCATTCCGACTAGCTTGCAATTTGCAGGAACACCAGCAGAGATTCGCGTCGAAGGCCCCGGTCATAACTTCAGCTTAGATGCTACTGAAAAAATAGATAGAGGCGATCGCTCTGCTGGTCTTGGAGTAACATCAGGGAACACCTTAGCGATCGCAGGCGGTAATGTCACCCTCGACGGCGGAAACCTGATTGCTGAAGGAGGGCGGATTGAGCTTTGGTCAGTTAGAAACGGTCAACTGACCTTGGATACCAGCGGACAGCTTACACTACAAAATGCCCAGCCCGTAGCCGAATATGGCGACATCCAACTCCTTAACGCAGCATCCGCAGATGCTAGTGGTCCAGGAGGTGGAACCATTCAAGTACAGGGCCGAAACGTAACCCTCACAGGCGGTTCCGCAATATTAACTATCACTGAAGGATCGCAGCCAGGAGGCTCTTTAAGTGTAAACGCCTCCGAGTCTATAGAATTGATCGGTACAAGGGCAGGCGATCGCCCCTTTCGTAGCGGCTTACTGGCAGACACTCAAGGCGAAGGCAATGGCAGCAATTTAACCATTGATACAGCGCGGTTGACAGTTCGAGAAGGAGCTGTCGCCCAAACTTCTACCTTTGGTGCTGGCAATGCTGGAAATTTAACTGTCCGAGCTAGGGAACTTGTAGAAGTCAGCAGTCCTGAAACAGAGTCTGGAGTTAATGGCGGTTTGTTTTCTGGAGTCGCACCCGAGGCAACGGGAAACGGAGGAAATTTAATGATTGAAACGGGAAAGTTGCTTCTTCAAGGTAAAGCTGAGATTTCGACCACTACTAGAGGTGCTGGTCGAGCAGGAGATTTAACTATTAATGCTACCGACTTGGTGCAACTGACAGGAATAAGTGGCTTATTTGCCAATGCAGAAGCAGAAGCAACAGGAAATGCAGGAAATTTAATACTTAACACTAGACAGTTGATTGTTGAGGAAGGTGCTCAGATATCAACTTCTACTTTTGGCTCTGGCAAAACAGGAGATTTACTAATTCGTGCTTCCGACTCAGTGGATGTCAGGAGTGGCGGCGGCATATTTGCTCAGGTCAATTACCAACAAACAGAACAGGGAGAAAATTTGCCAGCAACGGGAAACGGAGGTAATTTGACCATAGAAACCCGACGGTTAAGAGTACAGGATGGTGGCATCATCTCTGCAACGACGCTCAGCGAAGGACAGGGAGGAACTTTAACAGTTCGAGGCATGGGTTCGGCAGAAACAGCAGAGGTGAATCCAGCAGAATTAGTGGAAGTGAGCGGAACTTCGACCAATGGGAGTCCCAGCGGTTTATTTGCCACCACTGAAGGAAGCGGTGCTGGCGGGGATGTCAGAATTGACGCGAGGCGGGTGGTTATTCGGGAAGGAGGGCAAGTAACAGCATCTACTCTGGGTACGGGGCCCGG
>DATGYA010000420.1:0-2713 GCA_035298405.1 Kamptonema sp.
TGGGACGCGTGGGGTGCGGAGGTTGAAATTGACACAGAATAAACCGCTAACTGGCTGGCAGAAAACCGCAGTAAATGCGATCTCTAGTGGATTGCTTGAATACGAAGCACAACAACTCTGCTTAGGCGAAACAGTTGACGGCGACAAGTGTAAAAAATGGGTATCTGCAAATAAATACCCGTTTGGAGTGCGTGAAAACCACCCATACAAAGTCTGGCGTCAAGAATTAAAGCTAGCGGGTGATTTTCTTTCTACTGGTATCGCTGTCAAGCATTATCCGATGTGGCGGCAGGCTTATAAAAAGCCGCGTAAGCCAAGCGACTACAACCAAAAAAGGAAAGTGACCTACAATCCCGATCAACTTTCCCTTTTCTGATTTCTTGTTCAATTCCGGCGGAACCGACTGCAACATCGGTTCTGCCGATCCAACTATACCTCAAAGAAAAACAATGCAAACTTTCACTTTCAACTGTCACGCAATCAAAATTCAAAATAATGACGACGGGCAAGTCTGGTTTTGTGGCGCGGATGTCGCACGGGCGATCGGCTACAAAAACCCAGCAGAAGCGATATCAAGTAAAGTCTCTCGCAAGTATAGAACTTCGCTAGACTTGGGCAAAAGAGGTAGTAAACCGATATTTATTTCTAAACCGGGACTCTACGAACTCATTATGCGCTCCAATTTGCCTGCTGCTGTTCCGTTTCAAACTTGGGTATATGAGGAAGTTCTACCTTCAATTGAAGAAACCGGGACTTACACTGGGCAAATGCCACTAGCGGAACTGGGAACCCTGTTAACCGATTTGCCTGCGTTAATTACCAAAGAAAATTCTGCACCACCCAAGCGCGCATTCAAGGTTAGAGATTTAGTAATGGTAGATTATGGCACAGGCCATCAGCGCGAAGCAATTATTATCGATTTCCTTGCCCATCACATTTACCTTAAATTCCTTGACAGTGGCAAGACCGACTTTGCGGTAGCCAGCCAACTTTCAAGGGTTGAGGTGAATTCTGATGTCTAAATTCATGAGCACAGTCTGTTTTGCCGGTGCCGGTTTAATGGATCATGGTATTGAAGCAGCAGGCGGCAAAGTTGTTCAGGCGATCGAGTATTGCCCAATTATTGCCAGTATTTACTCTATTAATTTCCCGGATGTTCGGATGCACGTCAGCCCGATCGAAACTATTAATCCGATCAACATCGAACCCACAGATCACGTACACGGCTCGCCACCCTGTACCCGTGCATCAACCGCAAACAGCAAAGGCAAAGAAACAAGCCAAGACCTTGAACTCGCACAAGCTTTTTTGGCAATAATCAAGTCCATGCACAAGCGCAGCGGGGAAACTCAGCCTCGATGGGTAACACTAGAGCAAGTCGAAGGTTATGCCCATTTCGCTTCGTTTGGAATAATTTTGGGAGGACTGCAAGCTTTGAGATATGCTACGGGCTGGCAAATTCTGAATGCTGCCAGTTTTGGAGTTCCGCAGAACCGACGCCGATTAATATTGCGGGCGGCGTTGCCCGGTTCAGCGCCTGCATTTACTCAGCTTGGATTATTTGGAGCCGGTAAGCTTCAGCAGATCACACCTCCAAATATCAAAGTTAGCTGGCATGATGCGATCGCGCATTTAATCCCTACGCTCCCACCAGCTAGGCTTGCGGCGTGGCAAGTCCGACAGTTAATTAACAAGAAAATTTTGACAGACGCAAGTTTGCTCAACGCTTGTGATACCAGTGGGCGCGACAGAGAACCTTTGCCCAGTACAGAGCCAGCTTTTACCCAACGTTGCTGGAGCGCCCCAAACAGTAATGCGCCAAAAATTTTGCTAATTGACAGCCGAAATTCCAGGAATCACGGGAATGGGTTAACGGTAAAAGATTCATCAGATAACTCTTTTACTCTAACTACCTATACCTGCGACGGTCACGCTCCCAAGCTGTTGATAGGTGGGAATGGTAGTGGTAGTTTTGGCGGTAGCATGAGCATTAAATTAGAGAATGAGCAAAGTTTTACATTTTGCTCGTCAGATGGCAAACGTGCATCTAAAGTTATCGACTTAGAGACCGCCGACATCCGACTTGTCACGCCCGAAGCGGGATGGTTGCTTCAAATGTACGGTTGCGACAAACAAATTGTTTGGCCTGACGGAATAAATAATGTTTACAAGTGGCGAGCCGTTGGCAACGGCGTACCCTACCGATTGAGCTTAGCTGTGATGCAATCTCTCGTAAGTTAACAAGGTAGTTTTATGATTCAACATCCTGACTGGGGCTGGGGCGAGATTGCTGATATTGTGCCCGATCAAATCTTCCTTCGGTTTCCCGGCGGGTTTGGGGCTTGGTTCGATCGGGCGGACTTTGTGATGCGGATACCGCGCAAAATGCCCCGATCAAAGTCCGAGGCGGTTGTTTTTCGACACATGGGGTATGCGGTGCCGGAGTGGAATTAATCTTTGTTGTTGATAAATACGTACGCAAAATGAATACTCAACCAATTCCAAGAATAGTAGAAAAAGCCAATCCCGGATTTGAAGAGTTTACCGCTGCTAATTTTGCCGAGCCACCGCAAGAAACTGATGAGCAAAAAAATCAACGTACAGCTTTACTTGAGCAAATCAAAGCCGAACAAAATCGTTTAAATATTGACAACGCAATGCTGGAATTCCTAATACACCAACAAACCGGGGCTACCCGGTTGGGAAATGTACC
>DATGYA010000421.1:0-12946 GCA_035298405.1 Kamptonema sp.
ATAACACTCTGGTAAGCAAACCCAATGTTGACATTGGTGCTTACGAGTATGGGCCCGTTGTCGTGGGTCAGAAATATGACGATATAAACGGCGGTGGATCTATTACAGGAGATCCAGGTCTAGGGGGATGGACTATTTCGGCAGGAACTACGACTTCTCCTAAATCTGTCACCACGACTACTACCTCTACCGCTACTGCCACTCTCGGTCAATATACTCTCACAGATACTAAACCAGATACTACGATCGCAGAAACGTTACAAACTGGCTACGTCCAGACTTTAGCACCAACTGTAACTACCGGTCGTGCTGATGTCTCTAACGCCGACTTCGGCAACTTCAAACTAATAAGCATTAGCGGTACAACCTACACTGATCGCACAGGTGACGGCCTCACAATCAATGACGATACTTCCGTAGATGGCGCTACCGTCACTTTGTACAAAGAGACTACTGGCAACACCACTTTGGACGTTGGCACGGATACTGTAGTAGGAACTCCTCAAGTGACTGCCGGAGGAGGAGCATACAAGTTCAGTAATATCGGCCCCGGTACGTACTATATCACCCAAACTCCACCAGCAGGATACAGCCAGCAGACTTTCCCAATAACTCCTACTACCTATCTCACCGTTCCCACTACTAGCGGTACTGACGTTCCCAATCAAGACTTCGGGAACTTCAAAAACATCACCATCAGCGGCCTGAAATTTGAGGACAAAGACAAAAGCGGCACCCAACAGACAGCAGCAGGAGAGAATGGACTAGCCAATTGGGTAATCTACGCCGATGGCAACAATAACAACATCTTAGATGCAGGGGAAAAATCAGCCACTACTATTGCCGATGGCAGTTATACCATCCTTGATGTTGGTCCCGGTACTTACCAAATACGGGAAGTACCCCAACTAAACTACCAGCAAACTTTCCCCAGTCAGACAGGCCTACCTGCTAACGCACTGCCAAATGCCACTACTATCACTGCTGAAAGTGGCAAAAATATTGACAGCACTAATGCCGTGACCAACTTCGGGAACTGGCCGCTACCCAAGATCAAGGGCATCATATTCAACGACATTAATAACAACGGTGTTCAAGATGCCAATGCAGATCCAAATCTAAATGAAGAGGGACTTAGTAATTGGCAAATCTACATCGACAGCAACAATGATGGCTTTTTCCAGTCCACAGAAAAAACAGCCGTCACCGACAGTACCGGTAACTACACCATTGACAACGTATTACCTGGTACTTATAAGGTTCGTGAAGTCTTGCAAAACGGCTGGCAACAAACATCTAAAACACCTATACCTGCTGGTACTAACGTTGCTCTTGATGTCACCGTCGTCGCCACTGACGTATTGAATGTCAACTTCAGTAACTACCAACCCCGCAGCATTAGTGGCTTAAAGTTCAATGACCTCAATGGTAGTGGCTTCCAAGACCTACCAGGAGAACTAGGACTCGATAAATGGCAAATCTTCCTTGACACCAATGATAATGGCTTGCTAGATACAGGAGAGGCAAATACCCTTACCGCTCCCGATGGCACATATGTCTTTAAAGACCCAGCTTTGGGCACTTACAAAGTGCGGGAAGTTCCCCAAACTGGTTGGCAACAAACTACTTCCAATCCCCCTGATATTACGATCGCCAGGGGTTCTAACATCCCTAACATTAATTTCGGAAACTACCAATCCGGTACTATCTCCGGCATCAAGTTCAATGACTTGAATAACAGCGGTACTTTAGATGGAACAGGAGAAACAGGACTTCCTAACTGGCAAATCTACCTTGATTTGGATAACAATGGCATTCTGAGTGCCCCTGACACCGTTGCCGTCACCGATACTAACGGCAAATACTCCTTCTCCAATCTGCCAGTAGGTACTTACACCATCCGAGAGGTACAACAGACTGGTTGGATACAAACCACTGCTAACCCTCTGACTGCTGACATCACAGCCACAGTTAATAATGTCACAGATAAGAACTTTGGTAATTTCAAATTTGTACCAGGTACAATTCAAGGTCTGAAGTTCAGTGATGCCAATAACAATGGCATTCGCGACGGTGGCGAACAGGGTTTACCGGGTGTTCAAATTCAGTTAACCAACGTTACGACTGGAGTGCTAACTACGGCTAACACAGACAGCAACGGTAATTACAGTTTTACGAACTTAGCACCAGGAACCTACCGCGTCCGAGAAATCTCGCCTGCCGGGTTCAGCCAAAGCACGACTAACCCTGCTGATATTACCCTCGCTAGTGGTGCGACTGTTAGCAATATTAACTTTGGGAATTTCCAGCCAACATTTACACCAACACCAACACCAACGCCGACACCAGCACCAGCACCAGCACCAGCACCAGCACCAGCACCAACGCCTTCACCAACACCTGGTCCTGGCCCATCTCCCACTCCAGTTCCTACTCCAACGCCTGTACCAACTGATTTGGTTTGCCCTGCTGATTTTCCCCGGGTTAATGCTCCTACTGTGCCCCCTAGCCCAGTCGTTAATAATGTCGTCAATGGTAATAACGGCGATGATTTGCTGGTGGGTAGTGCAGGTAATGAAAGTATTTTCGGGTTTGGCGGTAATGATTTGATCTTTGGCCAACAAGGTTTTGATTACATTAATGGAAATACTGGCAACGATACTGTCTACGGGGGAGTAAATAACGATACTCTCTTTGGGGGTAAGGGTTTTGATTTGATCTTTGGCGATCGCGGCAATGATACGATTTTTGGCAATCGTGGCAATGACTCGATCTCTGGCGATGAGGGCAATGATGTTGCCTACGGCGGCAAAGGTAATGATGTCGTATTGGGGGGCCTCGGTGACGATCAACTATTAGGCGATCAAGGTAATGACACTATCTGCGGTGGCAGCGATAATGACACCGTATTTGGGGGTAGCGGCGATGACATCCTGTTTGGTGACATTGGCGATGACTTCATCTTTGGCGGCTTTGGGAATGATACTTTGCTGGGCAACGCCGGTAGCGATCGCTTTGTGTTGGCACCGGGCAATGGAGCTGATACGATTATTGACTTTGAACAAGGCACTGATTCGTTGGTGCTAGTCGGTTTGAACTTTAATGAGTTATCGATTGTTCAAAGTAACGGTGCGGCTGCTATCAGTATCGCTAACTCTGGTGAGCTTTTAGCTACCCTCAGCGGCGTACAAGCAAATCAGCTTTCGGCTAATAATTTCAGCCTGTTTGTTTAGAGTATTTGTAGAGTCTTAGCCAAGAGGCTAAGGCTTGTAAAGTTTAGCCTGACAGGGTTTTTAACCCCCTGTCAGGTTTTATTATTTAACAGCTTAAATTTGCTGTAAATAGCTAAGTAAGTCGGCCATTTCTTGGGGGTTAGGCTGGAATTGAGGCATGGGAGGGGTTTTCCCACTGATTACTTGCTTAATGAGACTGATTTCTGACTTGCGCTGCGAAACGCCGTACAAGGAAGGTCCAATCTGAGTGTCGAAATGTTGGACATGACAAACGGCACAGTTCATTTGAAAGATAGCTTGACCTTGAATGCGATCGCCATTCCTAGCCAAAACGGTTTTGATGTAAGGATCTACAACCTGAAACTGCCTTAAGCCTGAAATTGCCAAAAGGCTGAAGAGCGAAATCGCTAGAGTAACCAAAGCGATCCGCTTGACCAGGTGTTGAATTTCATTGCTAGCGAGCTGGTTATCCAAAGGTTTTTTAAACTAAGAATCTACATGAAACTTTAATTCACATAACATAGCTTAATGGTTCCCAGTGGCGGTGGCAAGGTCTGGAGAATTAAAAATTAAAAATTAAAAATTAAAAAAATTAATAAATTAGAATTAAAATTAGGGTGGCGCTGTGATGATATTTCTGCAATATCCGATGAGATCGTAGCAGCGACCACCTTACAAGAATTTGTTCTTGTAGTCTTATGCTAGTAGTATGAAAAATAGATTGTGAAAAGTTAAGGATCAGGATCTCTAACATGGTAGAACCGCTACTTTCAGGTATTGTCTTGGGTTTAATTACCGTCACCTTGGCGGGGCTGTTTTTCGCTGCCTATCAGCAATACAAGCGGGGCGATCAATTAGGTATTAATAAATAGAGAAGCGATCGCTTGTCTACACGGAATGGTAGAAAGTCAAGGCTGTATTGCCATAGACTTTCTGCCTGCAAATTTCTAGGGATGATAGGGGTGCTACAGGGGGGAGTTCGGGGCTGTGTTCCACTGCGAGTTCGCCGTCTGGCGCTAAGATTTGAAGAGTGGCGATCGCTTCTAGCACTGGTTGGTATAAGTCGCTGGTGTAGGGTGGATCGAAATAAATTCGGTCAAACTGCTGACCTGCTAACTTTTGTAGCTGGCTGACGACATCTCCTTGAAGGATCTGAAATTGCTGGGAAGAGTTAGCGACTTGCTGCCAGTTTTGGCGGATGATAGTGCAGGCTTTGGCGGATTTTTCGATCGCGATCGCAACATCCGCGCCGCGACACAGGGCCTCTGCACCCATTGACCCACTTCCGGCACACAAATCTAACCACTGACATCCTTCAATAGTGCCTTGCCAAATATTGAAAACGGCTTCCCGTACTCGTCCCAAAGTAGGGCGTGTCAGGAGTCCAGGTAAAGTTTTGAGTTGGCGGTTGCCGTAAATTCTGAGACTCATTAAGGCTTATTTACAGAGGCATAAAGTTTTTAGGCTGCTACTTTTGCTTTTACTTGGCTAAGGAAATTAGAGAGAATTTTTAGACCTGTGGTAGAAGATTTTTCGGGGTGAAATTGTGTTGCCATTAAATTGCCTTGTGCGATCGCCACTGTCACAGTTTGACTACCGTGAGTGGTAGTAGCAGCACAGACTTTTGGATCGGTGGGATCGACATAGTAAGAATGGACAAAATAAACCCAAGGATTAGCCGATAAACCTTGCCACAGAGGAATATTTGGCTGCTGAAAGTCTAACTGATTCCATCCCATTTGCGGAATTGTCAGCCCCGGTTCTGAATGAAACCTGCGGACAGTACCAGCGATAATTCCTAAACCTGTTTCTGTGCCTTCTTCAGAACTCTCAAAGAGTATTTGCAAACCTAGACAAATGCCTAAAAATGGTTTACCAGAAGCGATCGCAGCTTTTATAGGTTTGGCTAAACCGCGCGATCGCAAATGCTGAACGGCTGGGTCAAACGATCCCACCCCTGGTAAAACCACTGCATCTGCTTGGTCGATTTCCTTGGCGGAATCAGTGACTTTAGGTATTGCACCCACTTTCTCTAAGCCTTTGCAGACTGAGTGCAAATTGCCCATGTCGTAGTCTACTACTGCAATGACAGACATTCACTTGCTACCCTTATATTTAGAAGCTCTCACTATTTTTACACAAAACCGCCTCTGCGATCGCTCTTTCTATGACAGTGAAAATCCTGCTTACTTCATTTGACACTTGGATGCCTCATCATCAGTCTAATTCTTCTGACGATTTACTAGCCAAAATTTCGACAATAAAATCTTTGCCTTATTCCCTAACTTTTTTAAGGCAACTGCCTGTTGATTTTCAGCTAGCGCCGATACAAGCGATCGCGAAAATCAACGAACTGCAACCCGATCTCATAATTTGCTGCGGCATGGCTGAATCACGGCAAAAATTAACAGTCGAATCCACTGCTATTGTCAACGGAGAAGCGCTGAAAACCACTTTTCCCCTAGAAGATTTAGTTGCCGATTTAACCATGACTGAAATTAGCCATGATGCTGGAAAATTTGTTTGCGAAGCTTTGTATTATTCATTGTTAAAATACATAAAACATAGGAATTTGTCAAGTCAATGTATATTTATTCATGTCCCAGTTTTGACAAACAAAAATATCGAAGCAATCACGAGTGATTTTTTATCAATTATTAATTTTGCTAGTATAGCTAGGGGCTAGGGCGTGTTTGCAAACTCGTTCCCAGACAGGTTCATGAATATAGGATGTTTTATAGATTAGTTGAGGATAGACAGAGCGATCGCCCTATAATAATATACAGTAATTGTTACCTAGCTGGAAATCAAGATACTTAACAAGAATTTTCATGCTATATTCTAATAAAGATTTATATAAATTCAGCATGATTATTGCAGTCCAAAACCAAAAAGGGGGCGTTGGCAAAACAACGATCGCCATTCACATTAGCCACGCCCTCGCCTTACGGGGTGGTCGCGTGCTCCTCGTTGATGCTGACCCTCAAGGTTCTGCACGAGATTGGGCGGCCGCTAGAACCAGCGAAATACCTTTCTCTGTCGTAGGTTTAGACCGGCCGACCATCCATCGCGATTTACCCGCGATCGCCAAAAGTTATAATCATGTAATCATTGACGGCCCGCCAAGAGTTTCAGACCTCGCCCGTTCTGCAATTATGGCCTCCAGTCTTGTACTCATTCCCGTTCAACCTTCCGCCTACGATGTTTGGGCAACAGAGAAAGTAATTAGCCTAATTCGAGAAGCTTCTGTTTATAAAGATTGGCTAAAATCAGTATTTTTAATTAATCGTAAAATAGTCAATACATCCATTGGTAAAGATGTAGTAGAAGCCCTTTCTGGCTATAAAATTCCTGTATTAAAATCAGCCATTTGTCAACGAGTCGCTTTCGCAGAATCCGCAGGTATTGGCTGTACTGTATTAGAAACAGATCCCAAAGGATTAGCGGCTACTGAAATTAAATTGCTAGTAGACGAATTGCTCAATTTAGATGTTTAACATCAGCAAGCCGACAAATTTTATAGCAAAAAAGTCCCTGATTTTCGATATTTTGCTTTTTTTATTTTGAAGAAATATCCTTAGTTAAAAGTTTTATCAGTGACAAGCTTACATCTAACTCCTGAGCAATTTGTTCAACACTCCATCCCAGTCGCAAAAGTAGAGGAATAAGCGCAGCTTACCTTCTAGCTTAGGTTCTTGATAAAAGCGTGTTTTCTTAAAATCTAATTCACTCAATTCCGCTATTTTCACTCTCTTTCGACGCTTGATTTTACAAATTTTATAGATAACAACGACCCCTCATTAGAACGGCACCTAATTGGTGGTATTTTCACCTTCATTCTCAGGAATATCCTGAATCGCCCGTCTTATTAGTGCAACATCTAACCCTAATTCCTGGGCAATCTGTTCGACACTCAATCCCATTCGCAGAAGTATAGGTACTGTTTCCATTTTACCTTCTAACTTACCTTCTAGCTTACCTTCTAGCTTACCTTCTAGTTTAGCTTCTTGATAAAATCGTGTTTGCTTCAAATCACCTAGTTCTAACATTTCTTGTATCTCCTGACGACTCAAATTAACAAACTTATAAACAATGACGGTCTCAATAAATTCTACTACATCCCGGCTCAAATCTTCATCTGCTAACTGCCGCGCAGCCCCAATTAATCGCCGAGCTTCTGCACCCGCCGTTTCTTCTGGTTCTACAATTAATTGTAACATACCTAGAGCTAAAGAGCGATCGCCTGTTTTTTCTAACTCCTCCAAATAGATAACTTTTACCTGCCGACTCATCAATAACCCCCGATATTGTCTCGGTAAACCCGGATCGACACTACGGTTTTTAAACACGGCCACAGCTTGCCAATCTTGAGTCGGCATTTCTTGTTTCAGGTACAGGAAAACTTCAGCAAAAAAACGCCAATAAAAGTAATCTTTCTTCTGAAATTGTACCTCAACAAAGTAAATAGGTTTGTCAATTGCCTCGTCACTCGGCTTAAACAAACCATCGGCAGTAAAATTAGGTTGCTTAATTTCTACTGAGGCAAACTCATAGTCTTCTACCTCCGATGGCGGTTTTCCAATTAATTCAAAGAAGCAACTAGGAAACCGTTGAAATATTTTATAAAAAAGAGAGTCAGTTTTCACTAGGCCAGAATAATTTAATTATGCTCAATGATACCATGATCCTCAAATTATTGTCAATAAATAGCAGGATTTTACACAAAAAGCTGAAGTCAAAAGACTTCAGCTTTCAGATAATTAATTAATAATTAAGCTCCCTAACAGCTTAATTATTAGTCAATAACTAAAGCGGGATTGGCACAAAAATCAAACTTCTCCGCCTCTGACATACTCCCATCTTCAAATCCTACTTTTATCCACTGGCTACAAGCTTCGTGATTGGTATGCTGACCCCAAACCATCTCTCCTTCACTCTTGGGTGCGATGTTGCTTTCAAGAGAGAAGTATCCCCATTCCTTCCCGTCTTCAGATACCAACACTTGGCTAATAGCGGCGTTCGTGTTGTTCTTAATTGTAAATTTGTATTCTTCCGCTTTAGTTGGATTAGCGAAAATCGAAACTAAGCTCAGAGTTGCACCAGCGAGCGCAACTGCCACTTTTAAAAACTTTGGAGTAGCCATAGTATGTCTTTGCATTGTATTGAGATGATTTGTCCTAAATGCTAGGATTTGAAGTTTGAGCGTAACACAATAATCGGCTGAAGGCAATACCTGAATTTTCCAATTTATTTGGATTAAGAAACTCTATTATTTCCCTTTACTCGCTGTATTCGTAAGTGCCGCCATCGCAAACATTCACACTAGACTGTATCAATTCTCCGCGACCAACACTGCCGTCAGCACTGGGGCCGAGAACACCTTTAAAGTCGTAGAGACAGTCTTCGCGTCCATCCTTAATCGTAATGGTGATCGATTCTCCGGGGGGGAGTACATCTCTCCCCAAAATATCTTCCTCCCAGTTGTCCACATGAGGAGGCGCAGCATAAAACTCTTCTAGATTGCGGCTGGTTTTGTTAATAAGAGTAAAGGAAACCGATTCAGCTAGGGCGCTCTGAATGCTGAAAGAAATGATGGGTAGAGATAAGGCTGCTGCTACAATGACGCGCTGGAAAGATTTTACTACCATTCTGCAATTGCTCCTTGAAAATATTTGGGTGTGTTAATCTTTAATAACATATAACTTTTACTCAATCCATATTTTAGTTCCGGATTTTTTTTAAGGGATTCAGGAGATCGACACAGTGGTAGATATTCGCAATCTTCTCAGCCAACTGGCAGCACAGGAAACGCAGTTGCGCGATACCCAGTTTCTCGCACCTTGTACGCGCAATGGGCGGGTGCGGACAAGGGTAGCGGGTATTGTATATACCTTTAGGTCAAAGCCACGTAATTTTGAAGGCTGGGGTATTTTCCAGCCAGTTAATGAAAAAATTGCTGAGGTGGTTGAGGAACCAAGTTTGCCACAAATAACAGACTATTTGCAACTACTAACCCCCATTCGTTTGCAACTGGCTTATAATTTGCAGGGGCAAACTTGGCTGGCTTATCCTGTTAATGAATCGGATGCTAGACAACGCATTGGTGTTGCGAAACCATTTGCTATACATTTAGTAAATGATGGAGTTAGTTTTGAGCAGATTATTGCTAGATGGGATGGTCAATCTTGGTGGTTTGAGGATATCGATCGCCGCGCCGATCCCCTGCCATCTGAGGAATTGAGAACAGCTTTAAAAGAGGTGATTTCTCCTCAAGATATTCGTTTTAAGGGGATGACACCGGAGATGCGTACTGTCTACGAGTTAGTGGCACAACAGACGGAAGAATTTAGTGAGAAGTTCCAAAAGCGACGAGATGAAACTCGCTTGCGGGAAGCGTTACAAATGGGTGGGGGAGAGTTGCGGGAATTTCGCGATCGCGATGATTATTGGTTGATTGAATGGACGGCTGGAAATGGCGATCGCCATACCAGCGCGATCGCAAAAAACGACCTCACTGTTGTCAGTTCTGGTATCTGTCTCAGCGGACTAGATAGAGACTTCGATTTACAATCATTAGTGGGAGTAATTGAAGCTAGATAAGTAGTCGGACAAAAATAAAGTTAACGATGGGGACAAGGGAACAGGGAACAGGGAACGGAGAACAGGGAACGGAGAACAGTAAAGGTTTCAGACTTGTTAATATTTCTTAACACAGTGTCGTTTACTTTTGTCCGACTACTTAAGTCACGAATTAGCAATTAGCCATTAGCAATTAGCCTTTTATGTCAATTTTATTTCACGAACAATTGTATAGGTCAGCAGCCGTTATGTCACTGCTGAAAAAGTTGCCCGTAACGGTATGTGGTGCTGGTGCTTTGGGGGCGAATATTACAGAAAATTTGGTGCGTTCTGGCTTTGAGAATTTAAAAGTGATTGACCGCGATCGCATTGAGGAACGCAACTTATCCACCCAACCTTATTATCGCTCTGATGTCGGCGCATTCAAAGCAAAAATTCTCGCTAATAACCTCTACCGTGCATTGGGAGTTAAAGTTGATGCACAGTCAAAAGAACTGACAGCAGCGAATGCGGCAACATTACTTACTAACAGCGGCTTAATAGTTGATACTTTTGATAATAGTATAGGGCGGCAAGCGTTGAAAGATTGGTGTGCTAAAACATCAACTCCCTGTCTCCACGTTGGTTTAGCTACTGATTATGCTGAGATAATTTGGAATCAGCACTATCGCGTTCCTTCACCTGCAAATGATGACGTTTGCGATTATCCGCTAGCGAGAAACCTGGTAATGCTAACAGTAGCAGTTGCTTGTGAAGTTATTATTAACTTTGCTGCTGCTAAACAGCAACAGAGTTTTACGGTAACGCTGGGAGACTTTGCAATTAAGCCATTAATACTGTAAACTGTGAGGTTAGAGCGCCACTGAAATCTGAGTTGACAATGAAAGAAACTGTCTTTTTGTTCAGCCTGTAGCAATTATTTTTTAAGTCTTTTGAGCAATGATATAAACATGATTTTCAGGATATTGGTCATATTCAAGATGACAGCACGTGCAGTGATTTTCGATAAGAATCCGCAGGAAATTATCTACTCCCAAAGTGCTGTAAGCAAAGTTCTGCCCTTGAAATGCTCCCGAAATCTCCCTGTTTGTATTTCCACCACCACAGGTGAACAGAAGCACTCCGTTGGGTTCGAGAGCAGAGCATAGTTTTTTCATAACAGGCTCTTGCATATTTAGCGGTAGATGAAAAGTGCTGTCCCAAGCAGAAATCAAACTGTAAAATTTCGGAGGAATCCAAGAGCAGATATCTTCTTTGTAAAATGTGATTTCTGAATGCAGGTGCTTGGCTAAATTTATCATTTCTCCAGAAATATCAAGTCCTTCAGGTTGAAATCCTTGCTTGGATAAGATATTTATAAAACGTCCACTGCTTCCACACCCTATATCAAGAGCTAAGTGCCTCTGAGAAGTAAATTTGATAGCCCGCTCTAATTGTGAGATTCCATAGATTGAATCTTGATGCTCAGTCTGCCACCATTGAGCAATTCGATCGTATCGGGCGGCTGTATCCTTCGGCTCCATCTTTTAATAAACCTCTTCAAAAAATACCCTCACAATTAGGCAGAATGACTGCTCTACAAGAATTATTGGAGAAGTATAATAGATATATCCTGTTTCGTAAACTACAGGATTTAAACAGTTAACAGTTAGTAATTATCATCCGCGATACTGTACTCGATAAATCCGGTTATTAGCTTCTTCAGTAAAGAGTAAACTTCCGTCAGGCAAAACTAGCAAACCTACTGGACGACCCCAAGTTTTAGGTACTGATGGATCGGTGAGAAAACCCTTCAAAAACTCTTCATAATAACCTTGGGGGCGACCAACTGCATTAAACGGTACAAACACAATTTTGTAGCCAGTGCCAGCATTGCGGTTCCAACTGCCGCGAAAGGCTACAAATGCACCATTTCGATATTTTTCAGGAAAGGTTTGGCCATCATAAAACTGAATTCCTAAAGCTGCTGAATGTGCTTGAAATAGTACGTCAGGTGCGAGTGTTTTCGCAGCTAAATCTGGGCGATCGCTCTTTCCATTTTTTGCGTGGCGCGGATCTAAGCGATTCGGTGTAAAATAAGTGTAAGGCCAACCATAAAACTCGCCTTGTCGAATTCGCGTCAAGTAATCTGGTACTAAATCATCTCCTAAACCGTCACGTTCATTTACTGTGGTGTAGAGTTCCCCTGTTTTCGGGTGAAAATCTAATCCTACGGGATTTCGCAATCCATAGGCAAAAGTTTGTTGACCGCTACCGTCTAAATTCATTACCTGTACTGATGCCCTCGGTAGTGCTTCTACATCGGCATTTGAGGCTGAACCGATGGAGACATAAAGCTTATTTTTGTCGGGTGAGGTAACAACATTGCGAGTCCAGTGTTGGTTGTAACCACCGCCGGGTAAATCGGCAATTTTTTGACCGCTTCCAGTTAGTTGTTGCTCCCCTTGATTATAGGGAAATCGGCGGACTTCAGCGCTGTTTCCGAGGAAAAAATAGCGATCGCTAAACGCCATCCCAAAGGGAATATTTAACCCATTTGCCCCAGTAGCGAAAGTTTTGCGAACATCGGCAACGCCATCGCCGTTAGTATCTCGCAGCAGGCTAATCCGGTTTTGCCGAGTTTCCGTGACTAAAACATCCCCTGTGGGAGTGAGTGCAAGCCAACGGGGAGCATCTAGATTATCAGCAAAAACGTTAACGGTGAATCCGGGAGGAACCCGCAGGGCGCTACTTTGGGGGGGTATTACTTGAGGTGATTTCGAGGCGCTTTGGGTGGCGTAGGGCTGCGGTAAATTGGCCACTGTAAGGCGGATAGGCTGCGGTGAGAGCGGTTCTGTAGGTAACGTCTGAGTGGCTGCTCTCAAATTGCCCTGGGCTACTGGCGAGGCATTTTCCAACACTTGGCGGACTTGTGGCGATTCCTGATTATTGGCAGGAATTGGTGCGATCGCATTTTTTGAGCGATCGCAGGCAGTTATCGGCAGCAGTAGCAGAATTAAAAGTAGAAAGCGCATTTGACACCTTGCTCATGGCTAATTGTTAATTGTTAATTGTTAATTGTTAATTGTTAATTGTTAATTGTTAATTGTTAATTGTTAATTGTTAATTGTTAATTGTTAATTGTTAATTGAGAG
>DATGYA010000422.1:0-3155 GCA_035298405.1 Kamptonema sp.
ATTGCGATCGCACCACTTCTGCGAATATTTGCTTTTTCTAAAATTAGCACTTCGCTATCAGGATTTGCCTGTTTAGCTTTGATGCCAGCCATCGTACCAGCCGTACCGCCACCAATTACCAGTACATCTGTTTTTATGAATTGAGTATTCACGTCGATCTCCCCTTGCTAATGACTCTACTTACTATCTTTCAACACGATTTCTTTAACCTGGACTGGCTTAGGAATAAGCTCTAATTTATGGAAAGTATCAGCAATTTGTTGCTGTCCTGCTATCTCTTCATCAGTCAGGGGAGAAACGCCATATTTGCGTCGCTTTTCTGATACTTCCAACACAGAGGCTTGTATCCCTAATTGCGCTTCCAAAAATTTAGCAACTTCTACTGGATTGCCCGCCGCCCATTGATCTACCTTTTTTACCTCCTCTAAAATGAGTTTCAAAATCTCAGGATGTTCGTCAACAAAAGCCTTACGAGCGAGATAGAAACCTCGATTCGCAGCAATTCCTGTGGCATCTTTGATTAGTCGTGCGCCTGCGGTTTTTTCTGCTGCTGCTAAATACGGGTCCCAAATTGCCCAAGCATCTACATTTCTACCTTCAAAAGCCGCCCGTGCATCTGCTGGTTTGAGAAAAACTGGCGTGATGTCACTATATTTAAGTCCAGCCGATTCTAAGGCTTTAACTATGAAGTAATTAGTGTTAGATCCTTTGGCAAAAGCAACTTTTTTGCCTTTCAGATCGGCAATAGTTTGTATCGGCGAATCCTTGGGAACCACAATCCCTTCAGACTGAGGATTGGATGTTTCGTAAGCAACATAAACTAATGGTGTTCCGGCAGCTTGGGCAAAGACTGGCGGCGCTTCTCCTGTGTAGCCGAAGTCAATACTGCCTGCATTCATTCCTTCTAATAATGGTGGCCCAGCCGGAAATTCTACAAATTTTACAGAAGATTTGGAGGCGGCTAAAGCTTTTTCTAAGTCGCCTTTGGTTTTGAGGGCGTTGAGAACAGTCGCCGATTTTTGGAAGCCGATGTTAACAGTAACGCTTTTTGCAGGTGCGGCACTGTTGGTTGGGGTGGTGGGTTTATTGGCTATGTCTGCTGTGGTAGCGCTGGAAGAACAAGCCGCTACTCCCAGGCTCAAGCCGAGTCCGGTTGCAAACAGCAGGGAAAGACTGCGACCTCTCGGAGAAAGGAAGTTTTGGCGGTAGTAAGTCAAAATGCCTAAAGGCTTGGTTTCTGAGAACTTAATCCACATAAATAATCAATAAGGAAGGGATTGAGAGTAACTTTCTTGGCAGTATACCACGATATCTCGATATATTTACCGGAGTTAATAGTTTTTCGCTTTCGGATGTTAAGATTTTGGGTGCGATCGCTCATGGTTACAGCACTTCAGTCCATCAACCAAGTTTCTGGAGAACAATTGAATAGGACTTACACAAAAAACCCGTAACGCCTCCATCTTGGCGGTAAAGAAACCGCCAAGATGGAGGCGTTACGTAAAGCGTGCATAAGTATTGATAATTCCTATGTATAAAAGCTGGGATTGGGGAGTCGATCGTTAAGTACCCAATTACCGAGATCCTGAATTTTATAGTCAACAGAATCATGTAGCGTAAACGTTCTCAGATTACGCCAGTAGCGATCGAAACCATATTTACTGCTGGTAGCACGCGCCCCCATCACTTCAAAAATACGACTGGTCACATCTAAACCTATTTTGGTAGCAGCAACCTTTGCCGTTGCGATCGCGATCGCGCATTTTCCACGTTCTTCTATTGTTAAATCCGTCCCTTGTTCCCAAGCTGCCTGTAGAATAGCGGCGGCTCGATCGGTCAAACTGCTAACCCCTTGCAGATCGACCCACATCTCTCCGTAGTGCTTGAGAATGTAGGGATCTTCCGTCACACTAGAAGCAGTGGAAGTCAACCAGGGTCGTCCTTGGGTGCGGGTATAGTCTTTAGCTGCTGCAAATGCTCCTTCGGCAATACCCAGATAAATATGGGCAAGATTGATTTGTGTCAAACAAGCTCGTAAAGTACGGAAAGGAAGATCGGCACGAGTGCGATCGCCAAATACTTCCGACTCATAAACGCGCACTTGGTCGAAACTAATACTACCGCTATCAGTTTGACGTTGCCCGATGTTATCCCAATCGTCATGGATTTTTACACCCTCTCTTTGAGTGGGAATTACAATAATTGTGAGTTCGGAGGTATCTTGACAAACCGCAGTGATGGGTAAGATATCTGAATCTTTAGAGCCAGAACAAAAGCTTTTTATCCCGTTCAGTAAAAAGCCTGTACCATCAGGAGTTAAAGTCGCACGGCGATCGAGAGGATTGAGAGCATTGCACCAGAACCAATTGTTCGTGATTGTATCTTTGTAGAACTGTACTTTGTGTTCCTCCGTGCCAAAAAGATGCGGGATAACTACTCCTAAATGGTGATAGGAGTAAACATGAGCTAGAGAACTATCAGTCTTTGCCAACTCGCGGGAAATTTGGAGTGCAGTAATCCACGTTTCGCCAATACCGCCATATTCTTTAGGGATAATCAAACCGAGCAAACCGCTAGAGCGAATGCGATCGCGTTCGTACTTTGGCGTACCGCCAAGACGATCTCGTTCGATGGCAGTAGCAGCAAATTCTTGAGCAAGGGATTTCGCGATCGCTACATAATCTTGCCTGCTGTCTTGCGGTGTTGTGTTTTTCGAGTCTACAAGGGATATTTTCATATTGATGATACAAAATTTAGGTAAGTAATGAGGTACAAATGATTGAGGATGCGGATAAGCTGTTACGCATTTAAACAACTAATATCAATTTTGGCTGCGTCAGAATGATATCATATCAACCTTAAACACCCATTCTCTCACTCTTCCCTCTGCGCTCTCTGCGTCCTCTGCGGTTCGTTCCTTTTGATGTTAATAGAAAAGAACTTAGCACGAACTCGTTTCTAACTAGATTGAAATTAAAAAACCGCAAAGGCGCAGAGAACGCAGAGAAAGAGAAAAAAGCCGAATAATTTCGATGCTACCGGATTTGATATAACGAGGTTTGTAGGGTGCGTCAGCTCGAACACTTATTAGGCACGAAAAACGCCGATCTACTAACGCACCCTACAATACTATTTTAAATGTCGAACAGCTTATC
>DATGYA010000423.1:0-16448 GCA_035298405.1 Kamptonema sp.
AATCCCGTGAATTTGCGTCAACTCCTGAACGCTAATATTTCGCAATATAGACAGGGGATCGCGCTGATGTAGGCTTAATTGATTTAAAATGAATTGTCCCAGACCCACCGCCGAAAGTTTCCCAGGCCCCTGACCCGTACCCAAAAGAATCGCGATTAACTCCGCCGTTGAGAGACTTTTAGCGCCATTCGCCATTAATCTTTCGCGAGGCCGTTCGTTAGTTGGTAAATCGGCAATTCTCAGGCTGTAGGTCATCGATGCACCTGCGATCGCAACTTAGACAATAAAACAATATTATCTTATCAGCTATAAATATAGATACAACTCCCCCAAATTCAACCATGCAAATCCGCTTTAAAATAACTCGCCAAACCCAAAACTCTGGCCCCGAATTTCAAACCTACACCATCGACGCAGAACCAGGTAATACTATCCTTGATTGCCTCAACCGCATCAAATGGGAACAAGACGGAACCCTCGCCTTCCGAAAAAATTGCCGCAACACAATTTGTGGCAGTTGTTCCATGCGAATTAACGGCAGATCGACCTTAGCCTGCAAAGAAAATATCGCCAGCGAACTCCAAAGACTCCAAGAAATTGCCAACGCCAACTCAGCCAAAACTCCCTCAGATTCCATCCCAGAAATCACCATTGCCCCAATGGGTAATATGCCAGTAATTAAAGATTTAGTCGTAGACATGACCAGCTTTTGGAACAACCTAGAAGCAGTCGAACCCTACGTCAGTACCGAAGCTAGAAAAATTCCTGAACGCGAATTTCTCCAAACCCCAGAAGAACGAGAAAAACTCAACCAAACAGGTAATTGTATCCTCTGCGGAGCCTGCTATTCTGAATGCAATGCCCGCGAAGTTAACCCAGAATTTGTCGGCCCCCACGCCCTCGCCAAAGCCTACCGCATGGTAGCTGACAACCGCGATGACCAAACAGAAAACCGACTAGAAAAATACAATCAAAGCACCGATGGGGTGTGGGGTTGTACCCGCTGTTACTACTGCAATTCTGTTTGTCCGATGGATGTTGCACCGATGGATCAAATTGGTAAAATTAAACAAGAAATCCTCGATCGCAAAGACGATCAAGCCAGCCGTTCCATTCGTCACCGCAAAGTCTTAATTAATTTAGTCAAAGAAGGCGGTTGGATCGACGAGCGCAAATTTGGGTTACAAGTAGTAGGTAACTACTTTCGCGACATCAAAGGCTTACTCAGTCTTGGCCCCTTGGGTTTGCGGATGATCGCCAGAGGTAAATTCCCCCTATCCTTTGAACCATCAGAAGGTACAGAAACAGTGCGATCGCTCATTGAATCCGTGCAAAAATTAGAACAGTAACTTGTGGGCAACCAATTAAATTGTAGCCACTAATTCATCACCTAATATCTAAAATTGACATGACATCTCAACCCCCCACTTCCACACCGCAACCCACCCCAGAAACAGTCAACAAACCAGAACCAGCCTTTGGCTGGACACCCTACGCCGAACAAATCAACGGCAGGTTTGCCATGATCGGATTCATCGCCCTATTATTGCTAGAATTCTTCACCCGCCAAGATTTTTTCACCTGGCTAGGTATGTAATACATAAATTATGCAACAAACACATAGAGTAGGGTATGTCAGAACCGATAACCCTCACTCAATATTCGTTGTAAGCTGTTGAACACTTAAAATAGATTGTAGGGTGCATCAGTCCTAAGTGTTTCCCGTTTAAGCGTAAGCGTTCTAGCTGACGCACCCTACAAATCGACTACAAATGACCTCTTAGTTCCCTTCCCTTGTTAACTATTCCGAACAGTCAAAGTGTACTTGCCGCGATCGGTTTTATCCCGACCATTCACAATTACCTTATAGTTGCCACTGGCAGGCAAAGTAATACTCAGCGTAGAATTACACAATCCCTTGCTGATAAAATCTTTTTTGCTTTTCTCATCTTGATAGTTACAACTTTCTCCCATATCATCAGCTTCTCCCAGTAACTTACCAGCAGAGTCAAATAGTGCCAAGTAAGTATCAAAATCAAGACTTTCTACTGTAATTGTCACCTTTTGACCCTGACGACCTTCAAAGCTATATTGATCGAACAGACTCCCATCCATCTCAAGTACAGAGGAATTCGTAGGGCTAAGTTCCCCATTTTTTTCTAACAGCAGGCTAGATGTTGTAGGGCTGACAGAGGGTGTTGGTGAAGGCGTTAACGGTCTCGGAGATGGCGATACTGAAGGAGAAGGAGAAGGCGACGGTTCAGGATTCGCCTGAGCTAAAACAGAATTAGCCGACAAAAAAACAGACTTACTCAGAGGAAATGCGGCTGAAATTAACGCAGAGCTAGTGCTACCAACAACATGACTAGACTGGGAAACTGGAGTGGCGATGACTGCGCTACCAGAAAAAGCAGCTAGCAGGCTAAATGGCGCAACCAAAAATCTAACTTGACGCATGAATTACCTCAATATTGTAATCAAGAAAAGGACAAAGGAAACTAAGCAAACTCCCACAATCCCTTTCCCTGTTTTTAACGAACTGTCAGAGTATAACGACCCCTACCCGTAGAATCGTAAGCATTGACAATCACCCGATAACGGCCTGCAACAGGTAAAGTCACAGTGAGTCCAGCATTTTGACTTTCCTCATTGAGATCGTCATTTTCTGCAACTAACCTGTTATTCGGGGCAAACAGTGCCAGATACGGATCAAACTCAGAACTTTCGAGGGTAATCGTCACAGACTGTCCCGCGCGACCCTCAAAAGTATACTCACGATAGAGACTACCATCAGACTGAAGTACAGGAGCACCTTGAGCTAACACGCCTTCTTCGCGCAAAATTAGACTTCTTGACTCAGGCGGAGGAATCTGACTTGGTGCACTGCCCTTGAGTTCTAAAGTATAAGACCCCGACTCCCGTGCTTCATAAGAATTAGCTAGTATGGTGTAAGTGCCATCTGCTGGGAGTGTCACCACAATTCGAGCATCTTTATTGCCGCCACCATCATCATCTTGAGCAAGTTCGCGTTGAGCTGGCCCTAGCAAAATCAAGTAGGGGTCAATATCTTGGCTCTTCATATCAATTGTTACCTCTTGGCCCGCTTTCCCCTCAAACGAGTAGAGGTCAAAAAAGCTATTGTCCACTGGCAGGACGCTGGATTTATCAGTAAGCTGACCATTAACCACAGGCCCATTTAGCGACACTTTTTTAGCTTCCTGGCCGCCAAAAATCCCTCGCCTCTGGGATACACGGGGAGCACGGCCTTCTCGCACTGCCGTTAGGAATGGTGGCACCTTATCTACAGCGATCGCAAAACCAATGCCAATATTACCCCCGCCTTGACCGCGAGTAAAAATCGAAGTGTTTACCCCAATTAATTCTCCAGCACTATTAAGCAGTGGCCCACCTGAATTGCCTGGATTGATCGCCGCATCAGTTTGGATCAAGCCCCGATCTTTGTCAATGCGGCTGACAATTCCTACAGTAAAAGTGTTTTGAAATTGACCGAAGGGATTGCCGATCGCGTAAGCTCGCTGACCCACTCGAATCGAACCCGCAGCAGCGAGGGGAATTGTCGGCAGATTACTCTGACCCCGCATTTTCACCACAGCTAAGTCTAAACCCTCAGCCCCAAAACCGACGACATCGGCTGTAACTTTCTTGCCGTCCGCCATAATTACCGTCACAGTGCCACCTTCGGAGACAACGTGAGCATTAGTTAAAACCATTCCGTCGGGACTGACGATCGCACCGCTACCGTTAGCTTTGTCCGTATCAATAGTAACTACAGCGGGACTAGCTCGCTCGTAAACGCGGATATTTGTTTGTTCGTCAACATCTTGGGCGATCGCTCCCTCAAAATGCCGACTCTTAACTGCCGTTAAGTCCTGCACCCGCTGATTTGGCAGCGCTGCCACAACGCCCAAGGCCCCCAGTGAGGCTCCAACTGTTAAGATTCCCGATACTGCTAAGCCCAAAAGTTTGAAATTCATCTGTAAATTTCCGCTGAATGCCCCCACCGCAGCAACCCTGCACTCCGCCCGCGGGTGAGAGGGGGAGGAAAGCGGGGCGGGGGAAGAGTCGCTTTCCAAGATTTATCAGTAATTAGCGATTCGGTAGCTAAGTAGGTAGGTTTAAACAAACAATAGATAACTTGTAGAGGCGGCTAAGCAACTTACGTCTTTGTACTTGACCCAGTTTTCTGTTGCCAAACTCCTCTTAACAATCTTGCTTTTATTTAGCCCACCTACTTAATATGGGGTTTTCCACTTATTGCCACCTATTACTATTTTTGACACTCCCCGGTCTGTCATACACGGGGATTCTTAAGACTTTCCAGCCTTAATATCCCTATTGCTAGGGTTTCCGGGCGCAATCCTTTTGCCGAATGGCGGTCTGCTATCCTAGTCTTGCAACTAGCTCCTCGGTCGTGACTTTCCTCCAGTCCGGGGGTAGGTTTTAGCGTCTTTTACTGACGATTTAGTTTCAGAACTTTACCATTGATTGCGATCAATTATTTTGAGCATCCGTACTACTGTTAAGTTAGATACTTGATTTCTCAAAATTCGCAACCTTTGACTCTTTTCACGATAGCACACTTGCCTTTTGTGCAATTGGTATATTAATCTCGTAGGCAGGATAAATCCTGCAATGCCCTTTCATCCCTGGACTAAAGTCGAGCGAGTTTTCAGGGTATTTCTTTATAAACCATTCTCAAGCTGGTTCCCCTATTCTGGACAGTGGTTCGTTAGCAAGATAATGGAAATTTTCTTCCCGCACCTTAGCATCCTCGTCATTATAGAAAAATGACAAAAGAGCAAAACGCTGACCGCTAGTTACTGGTGTCGCCTCGTGCAGCAGCGAGCAAGAAAAAATGATTGCAGTTCCGGTGTCGGCTCGATAGCCATAGGGCCCATACTCTGGAAACAGCAGATATCCCCCCATGTATTCTCCGACATTAAGGTTGAGAGTCATGGCGAAGCGTCGATGTAGCGTGCCTTTGCTGGTATTATCCCGGTGCGGCTTGAAGTAGCCCCCACTATTAGCATCGTAACAACCAATGAGATAGCGTTCAAACCTGGTTATTTTAAACTGAAATGCTTTTTCTACCTCCGGACAGACGCGACGAATTATCAAATCACTCAATTTTTGCCGTAATTTAGGTTCTTGAATAAATACATCATGTCGCTTCTTGAAACTGTCGTCTAACAAGCCTACAGTTTTCCCGTCTATTTGCCTCATAAAGCCGGAGGGACTGCCGCCTTCAGCTTGGTAAAAATCGATCAAGCTACGGCAAAATGCGCGATCGAGGACGTTGGGAATCACTAGCACTGGGGCGTGTCTGGTTGCAGGACGGGGTGGTTCGACTGGGGGCAAAACTTTGAAAAAACGTAAGACTTGTTCGGCGTGTTGAGCGGGATCGCCCATTAGGAAGACATTTAGTACCTGGAGGTTCTCGTTAAGAACGAAGGTACAGGGGGTATACTGAATGCCGATAGTTTCTGCTTGCTGAATAGTTTGGCAAACGCCGTATTTATTGCTTACAGTTTTGTCAAAGTCCCAAAAGAAAATAAATGAAGGGGCAATTGCCGATGGTCGGTTTTGATCTTTGTCAGTGGGGTCAATGCTGACACCGAAAAACACTACCTGCAATTGTTCAAATTCCGATCGCAGATTTTGGAAGGATTTAAGTATAATTTGGATTTGCTCAAAGGCACTGCTGGCAAAGAAAAATAGCACGATCCGCCGACCTCCAACAGTAGAGAAATGAAACAGCGGGTTGACTGTGGAGGGCAGGGAAAACCAAGGAGCCGGATCGCCAATTTCCAATAATTGCATACTAAGTTGTTTGTTATTCTTTCATTTTTAATTGTTCGTTGTTGTTTATTTTTTGTTCCCGATTCTTCCGGTTTACCTAAGAGATGATTAATCGCATCTCCTTTCTAAAAAAGTGGGATATAAAGGACGATAGTAGGGTGCGTCAGTATCGAAGCTTTTCGCATTAAGCGTAAGTGTTCGCTTTACTCGCACCCTACAAGCCTCGTTAGTGGTTTAAATGCGTAACAGCTTATTTCCAATAAACCTTGTGGAGCAGGCAGGATGCCTGCCTTTAACTAGGTTCTTTGGAGAATTTTATTTGTCAAAATTGGTCGAATTATCGCCGTCATTGTCGGGGTAATCTACTGGTCGATACTCAACATAATCCCCTGGTGTTGCTTCCTCCCTATTGTTACTCCGGCGAGGTCGGGATTCTTCAGGAGGGCGGCTTCTTTTTGGCCTCGATGGAGTGTCGGGGTTGCGGTTCTCCGATCCTGTGGGGCGGGTGGTGCGCGATCGCGTAGGTCTGTCTTCGCTTGCGCCTCCTTCCCAGTCAGCCGGTTTCTCTGTGGGAGGGGTTTCGGGACGCACGGGGCGCTTGCGAGACCTTTCTCCTGACTCTGGCCTCGGCGTACTGCTGCGACTTGATGGGCGGCGGCGGGGTTCGTCATCATAGACATCCCGCGTCGATCGAGCTTCTTGACTTGCTCTGATCCGGGGGCGGGGAGGATAATCTTCTTCTGGTTCAAGCTGCTCTAGCTCAGCGTCATAACTGTCATAAGTGTAAGCATTACTGACAGGTCGCTCTTCGTCTACATATTGGCTGCGAGTTTTAGCGCCCGCTGTGGCAGCGCCCCGCAGGTTAACGCTTTCTACTGCAAAGAAGATGGCGGTACCAGAAAGAAGAAACTGACCGAATGCCAGAATTGGGTCTAACCGCCACCCTTGAAATAGCAGAATACCGCCGCACAGTAATCCTACGGCTGCAAAGAAAATATCGTGATCTCGTGCTAGTTTGGGCTTCCACGATCTTAGAAAGTACAGACCCGCCCCTGCCACTGCTAGGGCGATTCCCAGCAGACTGCTCCAGTTCAATCCAAAATTGACCATTAGCCTTTCTCCTATGTCAGTCCTATGTTAGCGAGTTACGCATAAAACCTCTACTGAGATTAAGCTTATCCCACTCTCCCCTACTGGGTGGGATAAAAGCGTTAACTGTTGACTATTGACAGTTCACTGTTTTCTCAGTCAACGGTTAACCGTTAACAGTTAACACTTCCATAACTTTTTAGGTGCGCTTGATCTTATCTTTCTGACTGATAAAGATCAGTGCGACTGTTGCAGGAATTAATACAAGTCCAGCGCCCCAAAGCAGACTGTACAAGAAGTTCGCTAGTGAAGGAGTCATAGATCCAAAGCCCTCTATTACAAGAATTTGATTTTTATTAATTTTATACATGGCTGGCAGTCTTGAGAAGCGCCAGTTTGTCGAGGTTGCTGCGATCGCGCCTCGCACTGGCGACAAAACCGTTAAAATTATGAGGACGTTACTTTACACAACTTAAGATATCGAGGTCGAATATGAGTTCTTTGACTGTGGCAAGTTGGATGCTGGGCTTTGTGCTGGTAGTGATGACGTTACTATTTATTTTCCGTATTGTCCTTACTTGGTATCCGCAGGTAAACTTGAATCGATTGCCGTTTAGCCTGATTGCTTGGCCTACGGAACCTTTGCTAGTACCGATGAGGAAGATCGTACCTCCGATTGGGGGCGTGGACATCACGCCAATTATTTGGGTAGGTATTTTTAGTTTGTTGCGGGAGATAATGTTGGGTCAGCAAGGATTGTTGACGATGATGATGTAGTTATAGAAGAAGGAAGAAGGAAGAAGGAAGAAGGAAGAGGCAACAATAGCAAGGGTTTCAGGCTTGTAAGGTGCGTTAGACTCCATTAGTAAGTGGGGGTGGAACTATCTCACTATAAAAAGCATGAGCAAAAAAGGAAAAAGAAGCCTTCGGTTTAACGGTACTCCGTTAACCGTCAGGTTCGTTCACTCTATCTTCTCCATTACCATTCCATCAACTATTTCATATCCCCACCTAGAATTTTTATTTGCCAGTTGCTTAGCAGCATCATACTCGCCTAGCTCGCAAAGTTCAGTTAACATTTGATAGCCTTTTTCTTTTTCTTGCTCAACTCTCTCCCGACGCAGTTGGTCTCTTTGAGTTTCAGAGAGAAATTCTCGTTCTACACGCAAAACATTAATATCACTAATTCGTTTCATATTTCCCTCAGAAAGGAATTGATTCTATGACTTTACCATCAACTATTTCATATCCCCATTCTGGGTTTTTAGCAATTAATTTTTCAATCATACTTTTACCTATATGAGTTTTGCAGGCTTCTTGCAAAGAAGCAAGACTGGGAATGTCTGCTTCTGATGCTTTTTCTGCTATTTTTGATGGTTCTAAACTGCCAGTGGGTGAATTCTCTAAAGTGGATGTTAAGAGGGAAAATTGAGGTGCGATCGCCTCTAATTTCTTCATTACAGTTTCCTTAGTAATTTGTGGCTTATCTGTAAACGAAGGTGGTAAATATGGCGTTTCCACACCCTGATTTTTAGCTTTGAGAGCATCATCAGCAATGCGATCGCACTTCCTCAAAAATCCCTCCCACAAATCCCGGCCTAAAACTGGATTTCTCAAATCTGAACGAGCTTTTAAAACTGCCTGCTCTAGCGGTTCACCTTTATGAACATAATACTGCGTGCGCTCCTCTTCAAAAGCTGGATAAGGTACTCCCGGTTCAATCTCCCAATCGCGCTTGACTTTCTGACTTTCTCCTAACGGTTTTCCTGAAATAAAATCCTCCCACAATGGCGAGATAATACTTTTTGTTATGTTGTCAATTTCATGAAATACACACCGATCCGGATAATTAACTCCCCGCTGCTTAAAATATTCTAATAAGCTTCGCTGAAACTTCTCCAATTGTTCCGCCGATTCCCAAGGCCCACTAAATCTATAATCGCGAGTAACTGGTATTGAAAGTGGCTGGCGAGGTTGACCAAAAAATTTATCAGTTTTTATGACTGTTATATTTTGGTTAGAGTAGTTAGTAACAACTTCTCTAGGGGATTCTTTGCTATCGCTTACACGCTCTAACCTTTTGCTATCGCTTACACGCTCTACCCTTGTGCCTGAATATTGGGAAGTACAAAGATTATCTAATTTCTCCTCAAGAGCATCAATGTCTACCCAAAGCTCTAAGATATTGCTATTAACTAAGTTTTCTTTAAGTAGCGATCGCTCTCCCAGTTGCTGCCGTGCTAGTTCTTGTTCGCAGAGATTTAAACCTGTTTCTTTTTCAATCTCCTCCCCACTAACTCTTACCCATTCATAGGGATTAGATAGCTCAGATTGCCAGTGAAAAACCTGGCAAAATAGAACCGATGCACTCACCCCCCCCGTAACTTTAGCTAGTTGAGGATAATAAATTAGAGGATTTCCCAGATGTCTAAAAAATGCTCCTAGTTTCATAACCTTTCACTTTTAAAGTTGATAATCAAGAGGTTCGCAAAAATCTTTAACTCCACTCTTTACTACATAAATAACCACAGGAGTTGCTAAAATCTCCGGACAAACTTTCTCTTCTACCAAACATTCTACAGCCGTTTTCAACTGTCCATTTGCCAAATCTTCCCTCAGCTCTTTTTCACATATAGAAACACGACATCGCTTAGCTAAACCTGACAGCCAATTTTCAGAAGTGTTAGGTTCTTGTCCAACTTGAATAGCCATAGATATTGCTGCATCTTCCACATCTCCCTCACAGTCTTCAATGATATCTAGTGCCTTCAAAGCTTCCGGATAGTCAGCTAACTGCGAACGAAACTGTGCAATTTCCTGTGAAGTAATAATCACCCTATAATTCTCCTTGATTCTTTTCCAGTCTGTGGCATTGACGTAAAAACTAACTTTGGGGTAGGAGCAAGGCATCCTCTAGCCTATTGTAGGATAAAGCGAAAATTTTGCTTGTCAATCCTGAAAATGAGTTGGTATCCGTTACAATTCTATAAGATAGGACTAATGCAGCAGTACAGCCATCCGCCTGGGTGTGCTTTTGAGCGCAAGCGAGAAAATATTACTGTAATACGTAAATCCTCACAGATTCAAAACAACGCCAAGTTCAATGATTGAAACCCTGGAAACCCAACTTTACCAAATAGCACAATTTGCTAACACCTTAGTTAAAACTCAATTGACACACATTAGTGGTATTAGCATCGGAGTCATATTTCTTGCAGGATTGCTTACCAGCTTAACCCCATGTATGCTTTCGATGTTGCCTATCACCATTGGCTATATCGGCGGATATGAAGCTAAAAGCCGGATGCAAGCAGCCGCGCAATCTACTTGGTTTTCTTTGGGATTAGCCACCACTCTTGCAGGCTTAGGAATCTTAGCATCATTTGCCGGAAAAGTCTACGGGCAAATCGGCATAGGTTTACCGATTATTGTCAGCATCATCGCTATCTTAATGGGATTAAATTTACTAGAAGCCTTGCCTTTGCAATTACCATCATTTGATGCTGCGGGTTTAATTCCTAAAGAATTACCAGCAGGGGTGCGATCGTATTTATTAGGGTTAACTTTTGGTTTAGTAGCTTCGCCTTGTAGCACGCCAGTTTTAGCTACATTGTTGGGTTGGATTTCGACGACAGGAGATACAATTTTAGGTGCAGTTTTGCTACTATCTTACACGGCTGGCTATGTGGCTCCGCTGATATTGGCAGGCACTTTTACTGCTAGTATTAAAAAGCTGCTAGAATTGCGCCGCTGGTCTAGTTGGATTACCCCACTTAGCGGAATATTGTTAGTAGGATTTGGCGTTTTCTCGCTGCTGTTGCGATTAGCACCGATCGCTTAAAAAACAAAAACACCTCTTTACTCTTTCACAAATTACCAATGACTGCAAAAGATTTATTTTTATCTAAACTCTCAAGTTGGGGAAATGCTCCTCAGCTATTTTTCCGCCGGGAGTTGTTGCCGGTGCTAGCAGATTTGCGTTTAGCGATTATCTTACTACTAGCGATCGCACTTTTCAGCATCAGCGGCACAATTATCGAACAAGGTCAACCAGTCGCATTCTACCAAGCCAATTATCCAGAACATCCTGCCTTATTTGGTTTCTTAACTTGGAAATTATTGCTGATTATAGGCTTAGACCATGTATACCGCACTTGGTGGTTTTTGTCAATCCTAATTTTATTTGGGACTAGCTTAACCGCCTGTACCTTTACCCGACAATTTCCCGCCTTAAAAGCTGCTCGTCGCTGGAAATTTTACGAAGAACCAAAACAGTTTGAAAAGTTAGCTTTGAGCGCAGAATTAGAAACACCTTCCTTAAATTCCTTAGAGCAAATATTGCAAAAGCGCAGTTATCGCGTATTTCGAGAAGGCGATACACTTTATGCCCGCAAGGGAATAGTAGGAAAGATTGGACCAATTATCGTTCATGCCAGTATGTTAATCATTTTAGCAGGCGCAATCTGGGGAACGATGACAGGATTTATCGGTCAAGAACTGGTGGCCAGCGGTCAAACATTTCAGATTAAAAATATTACTGATGCAGGGCCTTGGGCAGAGGCGCAAATACCTAAAGATTGGGGATTGCGCGTGAATCGTTTTTGGATAGACTATACGCCAGATGGGAATATTGACCAGTTCTATTCTGACCTCTCAGTTTTGGATTATGAAGGTAAAGAAGTTGACAGGCAAACTATTCACGTTAATAAGCCGCTGCGATATCGTGGAGTAACGCTTTATCAAGCAGATTGGGGAATAGCAGCGGTGCGAGTACGAATCAATAAAAGCCCAATTTTGCAACTACCAATGGCTCAGTTAGACACTCAGGGAAAAGGGCGAATTTGGGGGACTTGGATTCCTACTAAACCGGATTTGAGTGCCGGGGTTTCTATGTTAGCAAAAGACTTGCAAGGAACTCTGCTAGTTTATGGTTCTGATGGCAAGTTGCTAACTACTACTCGTGCGGGACTGTCTACAGAAGTTAATGGCGTGACCTTAACCATTGAGGAAGTTGTTGGCAGTACAGGGTTGCAAGTTAAAGCCGATCCGGGGATTCCAGTGGTTTATACTGGCTTTGGTTTGCTAATGCTGAGCGTGATGATGAGTTATGTGTCTCACTCGCAAATTTGGGCTTTGAAAAAGGGCGATCGCGTTTATGTAGGAGGGCGTACAAATCGCGCTCAAGTGACTTTTGAAAGAGAAGTGGTAGAGATTTTGGATAAATTGGGAGAAGGAGAAAAAGAGGGTGCGATCGCGCCTACAACTCTGGCCAGTCAAAACTAATTCTAACTACGATACCCGCCAGGAACTTCAACCCCTAGCGGGTGTTCATCTCATCCCGTCAGATGGCATAATTAATCATAGAGCTATGAGAGTCTTAAACCATGCAGAACCATAAAACTTATACAGAAGCTTGCAATAGTTTTGACAAAATTTACGACGAGGTAATTTCCAGTCGCGAACCTATCGCCATTACTCGTGAAGGGTGCGAGAGTGTATCTGTAATTCCTACGGTGGAACTTAACAGTATTATGGAAACAGTTTATCTGTTTCAATCTCAGGAAAATGCAGTACGTCTTTTAGATGCTTTACAGCGGTCAAAAGCACGTACTAATAAACCTAAAACCTTAGACAATTTGCGTAAGGAATTTGGACTTTATGAAGAAGAGGCAAAAGTCTAATGGTGGATGATTCAGAACCTCAAAAACTCCCCCAGTTTGAATCGCCTCCAGAGGAACTATCAGTACGTGACCTTGTTTTTGACCGGAGATTTATTGAAGACCTTACCTTTTGGGTAGAAACAAACAGAAAAACTGCACTCCGCCTTTTATCTCTAGTTGAAGAGATTAGACGTAATCCTTTTGAAGGAACAGGAAAACCAGAACCATTAAGATATCAAGATGCAAATGTTTGGTCGCGCCGCCTCACACAAACAGACCGCATTGTTTACGCTGTTAGTAGCGATCGCATAGAATTTCTACAACCGAGATATCATTACAGCGATCGCTAATTTATTGAAAGTGACTATGCCTCCTTCTGATGCCGCACCTCAATCACAGTATGCACATTCCCGCGTGGCGTAAAATCCCCCTTAACCGTCACCTCCAAAGGTTCACAAGCCGCCACAAAATCATCTAAAATTTGATTCACAGATTCTTCATGGGAAATGTAGCGATCGCGATAACTGTTAATATACAGCTTTAGTGCCTTCAACTCCACCACCCGCTCATCCGGTACATAACTAACATAGATAGTCGCAAAATCTGGATAACCAGAAAACGGACACTTGCAAGTAAACTCCGGCAAAGTAATATTAATCTCATAGCGCCGCCCCACTCGCGGATTCGGGAACGTAATTAACTCCCCCTCCAAAATCTGGCGCTCGCCATACTTAATTTCCTGCGTACTTGACTCTATTGACACATTCTGCTGTATTGGAGAAGAGTTCATAATCATTAACCACCATCTCAACATTAATTAAACTAACTTAAAAATATGAAACCAAATAACTTGACCACTTAGTATCAAATTCTTCTAATTGCCAGCACTCAGAGGCTAAACTAAAAACATTCTTCCTCAATTATCATCTACCTATGCAAAATGTTACCCTGTCTGGCCCAGCCGCCCCAAATACTTACTCTCCCTCAGTTCCCATTTCCCTCTACCGCGAAGTTGCAGGCGAGTTGCAAGCCGCTCAAGCAATGCTGGAATCCCTCAAAACTCATAACCAGCAATTAGTACAGCAAAATCAACAACTGCGGCGAGAAGTCGAAACTGTAGTTCACGCAGCCCTACAGCTACAGCAAGCAGTCAACTCCGCTCAAGCAGTCAGCCAAATCGGGATGCCTCAGATGCCCCCCGTCCGAGTCAATTTCAACCCCGAACCCCCTCGCCCTAACCCTACACCCCTACACATTAGCAGTTCAATTCCCGAACTAACCCCCCCTGCCACTTCTACCTCCTCTGGTTCTGGCCTAGAACTTCCTTTCCCGTTTTCCGAACCCGAACCAACAGCACCACATCTGAGCGAAAAATTATACACAGAACAGCCAGAACGCCCCTATCGCCTTCGCACTCAGCCCAAAAAAAGTTCGGATATCAGTGGCGTATGGTTAGCAGCCGCTATTTTTCTGATCGTCATCGCTGCTTTCGGTGCTGGCTATTGGGTTGTACGCCCGCTATTAATCAAGCGCTAGACCACTCCGCAAAGCCTATAGAACCCATTTGAGAGCTTGCTCGCGATCGCTCACAGCAGCGGATCGCCCCAAAAGCTCTGCTTTCAGGTTTTTCGGTTTAAACCCAAGTCTGGAAAAGTTTTCAAGTGGGTTGTTACCCCCAAGCATTTTGAGGTTAAAGTTACCCTAAAAACACTTTTCAGCCGTCATTATGCTTCTCCTCTACAAAACATTAATTACACCCTGTATCTTCGGCGGTTCTCATTCCGCCTAAAAGGGTGGAAACGATCGCGCAGCGTTTTCTTTTTAGACTGATATCTGGTTGGTATAAGGTTATTTTTCCTAGTCCTCCAGGTCCACACTCCTGTCCAATATCCATGAGGGGACAACCTTTGTGATTAAATAAAGCTCTATAGATTGTGTCACTAGAGATTGTGCCACTGCTTTTTTTAACATTGTTTGTGTCTACTTTAGTTAAGGTTGTTTTAGTAGAATCGATCGCAATTTTTTGTGGGAGGTTATACCACGTAGATTGTGCAAGTGAGTTAAATTGAGATGTGGGGAAGTCATTAAGGGTTTTGCCACCTGACAAATTTGCCGGGTGTACTGCCCATTGCACAACGTTACCAACTTGTCTAAAACTGGCTTGCCACTCGACCTTATCGCGTTTGGCGTTGCTTTGAGCTGTTCGGATTGCCCAATAAATTCTATCTTGGGAAATGCGGAGGTTATTATTGTTAATGAAGGCTAGCCAGCTAGGGGCTGCGATCGCGCTGAATATACCCAACATTAAAATAATAATTAATATTTCAATGATTGTAAAGCCTGCTACAGATAACTTGGTTGTTATGCTGTCAGCTTGTTGATTTATTCGCACGAATATGCACTCCCTGATGCTTACTGCTGCAATAAAATTTTTCTGAAACTTATTTTAACAGCAATAGAGTGGGCGCAGCCGCAACCACAATATTTCTAGACTTCTAGAGATAGATTACGACTGTACCCACCTAGAAAAGGTACACACAACTTTGGGGCGATCGCGAACAACTTTGGAGTTATTTCTGAAAGCACAAACCATTTGCCTAGAAATCAAAGGTAGTTCTAATTACTCCCATAAACACATCAGGATTCCTTTTATCGTGATTAGGAGCTGTCAGCCAGATAAAAGCGGGAGTAATAGTAATGTTATCGCCGATCCTGTGTGCGTAAAAGGTTTCAAAGTGAAGACCAGCATTGCGATCGCTCCGCTGTCCCGAAGGCAAGCCAATCGCTGCTGCCAAATTCCCATTGCTAGTACTAGCAAGTCGAGGTTGCATCCCAAGCAAAATGCCACCTACATTTCCCTTTTTACCCAAGTCATAAAAGGTAAAATTAATGTTATAGTCCCAGACCCTAGCATCTCCTCGCGTGCCGGAACCCAAGGTTCTTGCAGTAGCATAACTAACAGAGCCACCGACCTCAATATTTGGTGTCACTCGATAAAACATAGCACCTGTATAACTGTTAGCGACCACCGGGCCTGCGCCAATCACTTTGGCAGCATTACCGCCCACGAAAGTATTAATACCAAACTCAGGAGAGTAGCTGTGTACGTAAAACGCCGTCATTTTTAATCGACCAAGACTAATCACAGGTCGAAACGAGATCGCATTGCCACCGTTGAAGAGTCCAATACTGGGGTTGTTAGGTGCCCCGAATTCGCTTCCCGCCTTAACATCAAGACTCAGCCAGGGAGATATATTCCATTTCACACCAATCCCTGATTGCAAAGCAACTGGAGCAGACAAGGCAACAATTCTACCGTATAACGATACATAACCCCTTGATGAACTGCCCAAGGTGGTAATCGGGGCAGAGAGAATCCCGTTGCTACTAAAGGCATCCAGATAAACTGTCAGTTTGTCCCCCACCGGGAAACTGTATTGTAAAAAGCCCAAGGCAATTTCCCCATCGGCTACCCCAGTGGGAAATGTCAAACGAGTTTCATCAGTGGCACCGCTCAAACGACCAGAAGGATAATCTGTAGCAGTGTTAAATGTTTGATTATTTGCTGCTATCAAAGCAATAACCAAGCTGTCTTTTCCTGTGAAGCTAGTTAGAAAGTTGAGGTTGAGTTCATAACTGAATGTAGAATTATTCTCAGGATCAGCATTTTTGCCAAAGACATCTCCAATATATGTACCCACATGACCGCTAAGCTTAGTAGTTGTAGAGAACTGGTTTGCCTCTAGCTCTGAGGTGCGAGCTTCTAAGGCATCAACTCGACCCCGCAGGGTTGCTAGTTCGGCTGCAAACTCTTCTTGCAGCCGTTGCAGTGCTAGTAAGTCTTCCTTCTTTGCTAAGTTATTGGTGTTAGAAGCAATA
>DATGYA010000424.1:0-7680 GCA_035298405.1 Kamptonema sp.
ACCCTATCTAATGTTAGTTGGGAGAAATTTGAAGAAATAAAAGCAGCTTTAGATGGTATACCAGGCGTGCGCTTAGTTTACCTTGACGGAACTTTAGATATTACGACTCCACTTTCTGAGGAACACGAAGAGGGTAAAACCACTATTCGGCAGTTAGTTGGTGTTTATTTTGTCGAAAAAGGTATCCGCTCTTATGCTCGCGGCAGCAAAACTATTGGCAATATAAAAATAGGAGGGAGAAAAGAACCTGATGAGTCTTATAATTTGCAGACTAAGAAAGACATCCCCGACTTGGTAATAGAAGTGGTCGTTACCAGTGGTGGTGTAAATGTCCTAGAAATTTACAGGCGAATCCAAGTTCCTGAAGTGTGGTTCTGGCGAAGAGGTCAGCTTTCTATCTATTGTTTACGAGAGCAGCAATACGAACAAGTCGATCGCAGTGAATTACTGCCAGAGTTGGATTTAGAGTTGTTAGTTCGCTGTGCAAATATGCCGGATCAATACGATGCAGTGCTTGAGTTTCGCAATGCACTTCGCCAGCAACAAAGTTGAAGATTACTTACGCCTTACTTTGTTAAAGCCGGAACTGGTTAGTTACAAAAAATGGAGAATTTATGAAAGGGAATGATTTGGTCAATGAGATTTTACCTAGCAATTTAAAGGAAGTAGTTGAGTTATGGGGAATGTTGCGTCACCGCCACCCCGTACCCTTGCAGCTCTTTCTATTAATGTGCTTAAATTTGGTAATAGCACCTGCTGTTTATGCTGCAACAGGTGAAGAGATTACTAGAAAAGCTGCCTGGGCGCTCGGCATTTTGGGATTAGTTACTTTGGGGCTTTCTGTTTATCTGTTTGTGGTAATTTTTCAGCCGGAGAGATTTTAGAAATCCTTAAAAATCTCGATTGTTTATTGGTTTTATGTAGCTAATTATTGGTGGTTACACAATTGGCCTCTAGTAGGTGCGTCAGAGGCTAAGATCCTTCTATCAATCTATAACTTTGTATTACGCACCCTACAAACAGGTGATTCCTGTTACAATTAGCAATTAGCAATTAGCAATTAATTAACTGAGGTCTAAAAATGAGAGAAATAATCAAAGCAATTCGCGTCACCCTAGTTTTGTGGGGAATCACTGCCATTATTTATCCCTTATTAATGGTAGTAATCGGTCAACTTGCTTTCAATAATCAGGCAAATGGTAGCTTAATTACCAATCAACAAGGACAAATAATTGGTTCAACTTTAATTGGTCAAAACTTCACTTCACCGCGCTATTTCCAAAGTCGCCCAAGCACGACAAATTACAGCAGTTTTACTGAAAAAGAACGCGACCCAAAAAATACTGGGCAAACTACAGGCGTATCGGGAGCTAGCAACCTCGCGCCCAGCAATCCAGACTTATTAAAACAGGTTCAAGAAAGGGTAAATAATCTCAAAACAGCAAATATTCAACCGACAGCAGATCTAGTCTATACTTCCGGTTCTAGCCTCGATCCACACATTAGTTTAGAAGCGGCTAGAGTGCAAGTCCAAGGGGTAGCAGCGGCGCGATCGCTCAATCCCAATCAAGTAGAACTTCTGGTTGCTAAAAACACAGATGACAGATTCTTGGGAATCTTCGGCGAACCAGGAGTTAACGTTCTCAACTTGAATCGTGCTTTAGATGGTTTGCAATAGTTTAAAAATAGTTATTAGGCAGAATACTAACTATTGAATTGCCCATGATTGACAAAAGCGAACTTACAAGAAATCCGAACTTAGTTGAGCACCAACCAGACCAAATATACGAGCGCACCCGCCGGGGAAAGCACAAAATCTTTATCGGTATGGCTCCTGGTGTTGGTAAAACTTTCCGAATGCTGGAAGAAGCACATGGACTTAAAGAAGAAGGTATTGATGTTGTCGTCGGACTATTAGAAACTCACGGTCGCAAAGAGACAGCCGAGAAGGGTCAGGGATTAGAAATAGTGCCGCGAAAACAAATGCTCCGGGGTGATAAAATTCTCACTGAAATGGACACAGAAGCCATCGTAGAACGCCGCCCTCAACTAGCATTAGTCGATGAACTAGCTCATACTAACGTCCCTGGTTCTGAGCGAGAAAAGCGATATCAAGATGTTGATATAATTCTGGCTGCTGGGATAGATGTTTACTCAACTGTAAATATTCAGCACATAGAAAGCCTCAATGATTTAGTAGCAAGAATTACTGGTGTAGTAGTACGCGAGCGCATTCCCGATCGCATCCTCGAAGCAGCCGACGAAGTTGTAGTTATAGATGTCACGCCGGAAACTTTACAAGAACGACTGCAAGAAGGTAAAATCTATGCACCTGAAAAAATTCAGCAATCTTTAGATAACTTTTTCCAGCGTCGCCACTTGATTGCGCTGCGGGAATTGGCTTTACGAGAAGTAGCAGATAATGTAGAAGAACACGCGATCGCACTTCGTGACAGCTACGGAAAAGACTCTAATTTAGCTGGCCCTGTCTGCAACATCCACGAACGGGTGATGGTGTGCGTCTCCACTTATCCTAATTCCGTACAATTGTTGCGGCGAGGTGCGAGAATTGCTAATTACATGAATGCTCAATTTTACGGTCTTTTTGTCAACGATCCCGACAGATTTCTCACGAAAAATGAAAGTCTGCACGTTGAGACTTGCGAGAAGTTGTGTAAGGAATTTGGCGGGCAATTTTTGCGGGTAAATAGCCAGAATGTAGCGAAGGCGATCGCAGATGTTGCCAAAGAATACCGCATTACCCAAATCGTAATCGGTGAAAGCCAGCAGTCCCGCTGGAAGTTGCTGTTGCGGGGTTCGTTGACTCAGCAAATTATGCGATCGCTTAAACACATCGACTTGCACATCATCGCCACCGAAAAAAATCTCGAATATTAATTTAAAACTTTTACCCTTAGCTGATTCATTCTTCTGATGGATGATTTTTCTCATATTCCCAGTAAAAATACACTTGGAGGAATAGTAGAGAGCGTGCCACTGTGAATATTTACATTCTGGATTTACTCGTTATTGGCTTGCTCTTGCTCACGGTAACATTAGGTTCGGGTTGGATTGCGCGATTACCCCTATCCTATGCTTTAATTTACCTGCTAGTTGGTATCGGACTCGGCCCCTACGGTGTCAAACTCATTGAATTGCGACCCGATGCTCAATTCTTGGAGCGTTTAACGGAATTTGTGGTAATAGTCTCCTTGTTTAGCTGCGGCTTAAAAATGAACCGTCCGCTCAAGCTATGGGCCTGGAATTCAACAGTGCGACTGATAGGTTTTCTGATGCCAATTTCGATTTTTGCTATGGCTTTTGTCGGTCATCTTTTATTGAAACTAGATTGGGGAGCCTCAATTCTATTAGGAGCTATTCTTGCACCCACAGATCCAGTTTTGGCTTCAGAAGTTCAAATAGCAGATATTGAAGATAGAGATGAATTGCGCTTTGGTTTGACTTCCGAAGGCGGTTTGAACGATGCGCTAGCTTTTCCTTTTGTTTATTTTGGTCTTCACTCTTTAAAAGATAACAATTGGGAGAATTGGTTTAAAGAATGGGTAGCAATTGATGTAATTTGGGCGATCGCAGCCGGTATCGTCATGGGCATTTTAGTCGCCAAAACCGTTAGCTGGTTTGACAAAAAACTCCAACGCTTTCGACCTGTCGATCAATTGATGGAAGACTTCATTGCCCTCAGCACAATTTTACTAACCTATTCTCTTACAGAAATTATCAACGGCTACGGATTTCTCGCCGTTTTTGTAGCCGGAATGGTAGTGCAAAAAAGTTACCGCAACCCCGAAAAACCGCTTTCACAACTGCACTTCATCGAAAGAATTGAAAAGCTGATGGAAATAGGAACTATTTTAATCTTGGGTTCGCTCCTGCGATTCAAACCTATGCTAACATTTGCAGGGGAAAGCCTACTGGTAGCTGCACTTTTGATACTAGCAATCCGACCATTAGGAGCCTGGATTAGTACTATCGGCAGCTCTATTCACCCCGCAGGCCGCTGGCTATTTGGCTGGTTTGGGATTCGTGGAGTTGGCTCCCTCTACTATCTCACCTATGCCTTTGGTGAAGGTTTAAAAGGAGAATTAGGAGAGAAAATTGCCTGGATTACCTACACAACTGTCGTTATTTCCGTGATTGTACACGGTATTAGTTCCACCCCATTGATGAGCTGGTACGAACACCGCATTAAAGGCATTCCTGCTACTAGATAGGCAATAAAGTATAATGTCAACTATCCTTCTGCCACATTTGCCAAGTAGCTCCAAAAGCTGCACCAGCCCCAGCAAATAAGCCGACACTCATACCTTCCAAAGTCTTGAATAAAGGGTCTTGGGTCAGGCACTCGCTAGTTGCTGTCTCAGCTATTTGACAACGACCAATCTGAGCTTGGCTAGCAGTACCTCCCAGGATAACTCCAGTAACACTACAGGCGACGATAAAAAGTAGGAGTCGGTTTGTTTTTATACCCATAGATAGATGATGTTGTGAGGAATTTAAGTAAACATTTTGTTCATTTTACCTACATCAGCTAGGGTTTACACATCAGGGAATATACGGAATTTAGATGACAAGTTAACAGTAAAAAGCTGCCCTCGCTTGGGGTGAAGATAGCGCACAGAAGGTGGCGTTAGGTTTTAGCTTAGATTCCGCACCCCAACTCTCAAGAGGTTTTGGGACGAGCTTGTTGCGATCGCGTAGCCATTTCCGACCTACATCCGCCAACTTCTCACCAAGCCAGCACCTCGTTTCTGCTCCTGCTTGTAGTAAGTTAGCCTGCTTTGCGCCAGCTTATTTCTAATCAGCGACTGCAAACTGGTAATTGCTGCCGTAGTCGGGTCAATCACAGGTGCCGGCTTGCCCAACTCAGCTAATATCCGCTCTAGCTCCTTAGCTACATCCAACATTCCCGTACACCCTAAAACAATTGCCTGAGCACCGTCTCTATCAATTGCCTTTACACTTTCCTCTAAAAGCTTTTTCATTAACTTTTCTTTATCGGGGAGATCGACAACAGGAATGTCCACATCTCTAATCGATGCAACATTATCTGCTATGCCCATCCCTCTTGCTAGCTCAGCTAGCATTGGCACCACGCTATCCACCACAGTAATAATCGAAAATTTTTGACAGATGAGAGTAGCGGTGAGGACAGCAGGAGCGAAACCTCCAACTACAGGAATATCTATTAATTCCCTGACAACTCCGACTCCCGGCTCGCCGAAGCAATCGATAAATATGCCGTCAATTCCCTCTTGGACTGCTTGTTGCGCTTTTTTGATGATATCGGCAGTATCTAGAAATTCATCATAGCGGCTTTCTATTGATTGCGTTCCATAGTCAAGGTTGACAACAAAAATCTCGGCATCGGGTGCCGCTACTGTTGCCGCTTCTTGTAGAATTTGCTGGTTAAATTCGCTGTTCGCGATCGGAGCAATAATTAGGATTCTCATTATTTTTAATGTCGATTCAACTGTTCAATGGGTACGTAAGGGCCGTAATAGCCGATCGCGGTAAGTGCTTCCTGAAATGCTGCCAAAATCGATCCCTGTCGTAATTCCTCCCGCGCTTGCACGCCAAACAAAATTAATTCTTGCCCGATTCTATCCTTCAAATTATCAGCATTAGTGAGAGGTAATCCTTCGGGAGTCATGTAGGAAATTAAGTCAGGAGCCATCGCGATCGGCTGAGGCCTGTCGTTTCGCCAAGCTATCAGGCTTTCATTTTGGTAAATTACATAAACCTCTTCAGAACCATTTGCGATCGTCACGATACCTCTATCGAACCCGCCTTCTGTTTGTTCGCTCACATTTTTTAGTATCCCGGCAAACAAAATGAATGCGCGGCCTCTAAAAAAATCGAGCACGGCCTCAATTGGATTTGATGTTGTACGCAGCACGTACCCCAATTCCTGCGCTGTGGAGATAGTACGAGGAATGACTGCCCGACGTTCGTACATTGTTCGACCGTTCAAGGCATGAGTTGCTAAACCTCCTAGTTGACCAAATTCAGGGGTGCTAATGATTGGCCTGACCAATTTTTCCATGTCAGTAGGCGTTTTCGCGTAGAGTACAGCCTTGATATCCGGCTCGTTTTCGCTTGCCAGAGCAAACGGAGAAATGCTGATCCCAGTCGCAGCATAAGTAGTCATTGAAAGTTCAGGAACCGATCTTCCAGCTCCATCACAGTCAACAACTGGCCGTTTTTTACTAACTGCTGCTAGCATGGCAATAAAAACATTTCCGGTGCCGATTTCTACCGAAAGCGTATAGGAAAATTCTTGTTGAAGGGTTTGAGCCAGAAGCTCAAAAGCTCGAATAGGAGATTCCAGAATTTTTTCTAGAAGCTCGAAAGTTCTCGGAATTCGATAAGTGCCTGTTGCAGAGTCCTGGGTCGCATTTGGTGCACCGATGCCTGCAACGACTGCTCCCCAATCATCAGGCTGCACTTCTTCAACATCTATTAAGATGACTCCACCTGCGATATTTAAAATTTCCTGAATCAGACTTTCACCCATCTTTCGGGAGCCGCCGCCACCGCTTGCAAAAAAAGCAGCTCCATTGAGTATATCTTCAAGTTCTTGTGGGCCGAGTTCTCTCATTACAGTTTTCCTCTCGACAGTCTTCCAAGTCAGCTTACAGCATTTGTCGCGATCGCGCAAGAGTGCGCTTTAAGTTTGCTGCTGGCTAGGTTAAAAATAGATTTGAGCAGCGCGATCGCTACTCTCCCTATTTTTGTTTTAGTACCACTAAAGTGATATCATCGTAAACCTTTTGTTCCCCTATATGTCGTTTCACATCATCAATGACAGCCGCTCTAATTTCATTAGCAGAGCGTGAATAATTTAACCTAATTATTTCTATCAGCCGCTCTAAACTATACTGCACGTTATTAATATCTATAGCTTCCGTAATTCCGTCAGTGTAGAGTACCGCCACATCGCCAGGATTTAACTGTACTTCAGTGGAACTAACAAAATCGGCAATGTCTTCTACTAAAGCTATTGGAAACCCTAATTCCTCCGTGTCAATTAGCTCTACCTCCCCGCCCGATCGCACCACAATTACTTCTTCATGTTGACCGCTTAATTTGAACCCGCTGTTAGAGTAGTCAAGGATTGCCATCGTCATATTTTTATCGCAATTCATGCGCTGGGTATTATTATAAATTGTCCGGTTTATAACATTCAAAAATTGATTCGGATTTGTAAAATTGCCTTCTAGTAATGTTCGCACTGCTGTTTGTGCCATAATCATCAGAACCCCACTTTCTAACCCATGTCCAGTCACATCACCAATGCCAATTTTGACGCGATCGCCACTTTTTAGCACGTCGTAATAGTCGCCTCCCACTTCGTCGGCAGGTTCCATAAATCCCGCAATATCTAACCCGTCTATCGCTTGTAGTTCTTCATTTTTAGGCAGCAACATTTGCTGCAAGCGCCGCGTCACATCTAGCTCAGCCGTCATGCGTAAGTTATCAGCTTTCAGGCGGTTGTTGAGATCTGTAATTTCTTGGTTTGCCTGAGCTAATTGAGCCGTGCGATTCTCTACTTTTTGTTCAAGCGTCCGATATAAAATAGCATTTTCAATAGAAATTGCTGCCTGAGAAGAAAGGATTCTTAAAACTTCCAACCGTTCGGGTGTAAATGCACCTGTGGTT